>DATMAT010000052.1 GCA_035559815.1 Thermodesulfobacteriota bacterium | reverse complement strand
ACCGGTCCAGCGGACTTTATAACCGCCCCTGGAATTTATGGTAACCGGTTCGTTTTTCTCATGAGTTCCCAGAACCCTCAGGTCGGAGGACTGATTATGGGTAAGCGTTTGGCTCTCCTCCGATTTACCGTTGTTCCCGTTTTTATATTCTTTGAAACATATACCTTTTACAAGGTTAAGAGGCGCACCTGACTCCAGGGCCTTGACTAGTTCCTTAAATGTCTCTTCGCCCTCGCCTACCACTACTATATCCACATAAGGATTCTCTAGGGTCTGTTGAGGCAAAAGGCTGGCATGAATTCCACCCCAAACTATGGGGACATCAGGATGGCGTTCCCTGAACTGCTCGCATGCTTCCAATGCACGTAGAATCTGTGGGCCGGTCATGCAGGTCACACCGAAGCAGATCGGTTTTTCTTTAAGTGCATCGGTGAATTCCCTCTTCCAATTGGGGTTTGCGAATTGGTCTATGATCTTGATGCGGTATCCTTGCCTGGCCAGAGGGGTAGCCGTGCAGAGTAAGCTCAGCGGGACTTCTACCCGTCTTTGCGCCTGCCATCCGCTTCTGGGTGCGGGATTAAACAATAAGACGTCCATTATATCCTCTTTTTCTGATTGTACTATTTGCTAGAGACAAAGTCCATGCCCTATTTCATAAAGGTAAAAAAGTATGCGCGGGATTACACATCAGATGCCAGTTTGAAGTATCTTTCACTTAGATTTGAACAGAGCTTAAATTACTTTGCATTAATTTTTACGATTTACTTAATTTCCTGTAAGAATTAACGATTTCCGGGTCGAAGGCTTCGAATAAACCGGGATTTTCCAAATGGCTCGGTGACTTATGACTAAAGATATATTCTCCGACAATAGGGGTGAGCTTGGACAAAGAGACACCGCTTTCCTCTTCAACTGACCTGGATAATAGTCTCAAATCTCCAATTTCTACCCTGGTATTGAAGCCCTTAAGATGAAGGCTCAGGACAACTTGCTCCAGGGAGGCATTTCCTGCTCTATCCCCGAGACCGTTCACTGTTACGTCTAGACCGTCGGCTCCGGCAAAGACGGCGGCCAGAGAATTTGCAGTTGCCAAGCCCAGGTCATTGTGCCCATGAAAAAATATGGAAACCTCCAGCACCTTTTTTAGCTGTTTGATCAATTCATAGACGGTAAATGGGTCAGAGCCGCCGTTAGTGTCATATATCGTGATTCTATTAGCTCCGACGTTAGCCGCTTCTTTGCTTATTTCGAGTAAAAATTCAAATTCCGTTTGCATGGAGTGAGGAAAACCTGCTCCGACCTCCGAATTATAGTTTAAAGAATAAGCGAGCGAATCCAGTAAAAGTTTCATTTTGGCATCCCTATCGTGGGGTTTTCTTCTGAAGGAAACGGGCATTAAGAGGTCGAACCGGTTTAGGTATCTGCTTGCTTCCTCTATTTCTTCTCGGCAACCGGGGTCGTAGGAATATATCAAACCAGATGTTCTTAATTTTAATCCTTCTTCTCTTAAGCTTTTAACAAATTCTAAATCCTCGAGGACTCTGCTCGGAGCTACAACCTCAATTTCAGGCACATTAGCTTTATCCAGCAATTTTGCAATTTTTAGTTTTTGTTCCGGTGAAAAGCTGACATTAGGAACATCCAACCCTTCCCTCAAGGTCGAATCCTTTATTATTATTTCCTTAGAAGAATCAACCATTTCCATCTTGGCCAAATACCATCCTGCCATAGTCATTTATCATAATCTCTAAGCTCGGGATTCTGTATTCAGGTTTAGCCCTGCCGTCGGCTTTGCTTATGCCACTGGTTAAACAGCATAGCACCTTACTTCCTCTCTCTATATTGCCGTTATCTATCTCTTTTACTGTCCCGGCCAACGCCATCAAACCGGTTTTTTCCACCACTTCTCCATCAGTTACCGTAATTTCCACCCCATTATCCTTGAGTAAATCTAAAATATTTCTTCCATCGAAATTTCTTTCCAAAAAATCGGCAAATTCGGAATGGTTAATAGTGGTCAAATCTCCTTTCGTGTTAATTAGTATGTCGGTTAAATCTTTATATGTTCCGTAGGTGTGTGGTTTGACATCATACATGACTTTGCTCAGCAACGGCGCTGTGGAATTTATCTCCGGCGGTTCTATCATTGTCTTTTTCGATTTCCATGCGTTATACATAGGACAGTTGGCCTCTTGCTGAACACCTAAGAACTTGGGCAGGCATCCGATTTCCTCTACAAAATCCATTAATACCAGATAAATCCCAATAGGACCGAAGGCTGCGCTTATGGCTTGAGCTATCCAATCGAACTTTTTTCCCTCAAGCAGGTATTCTAGGATGAAAAAACCCCTAAATTTGGAAGCCTCATACCGCCAAGCGGTCTGAGGAATATGCTTAAGACCATTGGATAGTTCAAATAAATGAGCAGCTCTTTTGACGAGTTTGGGTTCGACAACCGAAATCAGATGCGCTCTTTTAGGTGCAAACACTCTGCTGTCTAGTAAATAGAGGTTCTCCTCTGGAATAAAAAAGAATGTTTCCAGGCCCGCTTTTTGGCCATATTCGGTTAGAGCAGTTCCGGTATTTCCGCCAGACTCGAAAACCACCCGACCATAGCCCTTTAGTTTACATTTGGCAATGGTAATGCATCCGTCGATAGACTTTATAGTTTTAGTATGCATCAAAGAGGTTTCATCTAGGATGTGGATTTCAACCCCTTTGTATACGAGATGAGGAAATATTCTTGCTCCTTCCTTTATACTCGTTTCTTTGAGCAGTTCTTTGTAAAGGAAATCTTCCTCATCAGACCTTTCAAACCGGAGTGCGTTTCTATATCTACACACCATACTAGTTTGGGAATCATATCTTGTATCGATGCATTTATCGAAATTCGGTTTAGAATGTTTCATAGTGGATTATTTCCTCAAGCGGTCGGAGTTCTTTGGTCTCCGGTGTTTCATCCGGATAGCCTAACGGAATGATGGCAATGGGGTCAACGTGTTGAGGTATAGCCAGAATCCGCTTAATTTCTTCGGACATCCTTGGCTCTTCAGTGTTATATGCGGTCATATATACAGACCCTAAGCCTCTGCTGCCTGCTGCCATGAGTATATTAGCTGCGGCTAGAACGCCATTTTCTACTTCCCGGCCATACGATCTTTGCCTATCAACACAGACTACTATGAGTACGGGTGCATTCTGTAGGAAATCTGCTTTGTAAGCCCTTTTTTCCGGCGGGCAGTATTTGTTCTTTAACTCTGACATTCGTTTTTTGGTCTCATCTTTTTTAACGACGATAAAGTGCCACGGCTGGCCGTTAAGAGAAGAGGGCGCATACCTAGCCAAGTCCAGCAACTCTATCACAACCGAATCGGGGATTCCCTTTACCTTGTATTTCCTGATTGCTCGCCTTTCTTTGATGGTTTTGTCTAGTTCCATTTTTTATTATCTTCGGATCGGTCTCAATATAATCTGGTGGCTACGGTACTTAATGGCCCGAAGCAGGTTTTTTGGCCAAGACAACAATCGTTTGTCCGAATGAAGATGTCACAAAAGGCCTAGAAATAAACCACGCTTCACCCTTCGTTACCCAGTACAAAAGGGTATTTAGCCATTGCAGATATGGTGGGTGTCGGTGCGGTAAACTATAACCATAGTGCTCGTAATCTTTCCTTCCGTGCCTCAAGTAACGTCTGACGGTGAGAATGATGGCCCCTAATATGTTAAAGTGACTCAATTTAAGAATATGAAAACCTGCCTCCACAACCTTATCCCGCACTTCATCAAGACTATACCTTCTATAAATCGCGGGCTTATCTTCTTCCCCGGTTTTTTGGCTCGACCTAGTTATTAATAGCAGACACCCACCTGGATTCAATACCCTATAAAATTCTTTTAGTGCTACTTTATCAGATCCCTCTCCCGGAAGGTGTTGAATAACGGCTTTACATACGACTAGGTCGAACAAATCGTCCTTGAACGGCAATTCTAACACAGAGGCCTGGGAAAGGATGCGCTGTCCTCTACTTCGACAGAACTGAAAAGCATCCCATGATATATCTATTCCTACGCCTCTTATGGGAGAGCCGTGCCGTTCCAACCAAGTAAGGGTAAACCCGGTTCCGCATCCAGCATCGAGAATATGCAGTCCCTTAGCTTTTCTGTAATATGTGTTTAGAACCCGACGAGCCGCTTCGTATATACCCCTATACCACCAGTGGACTTCTTCGACCTCATAGAGACGTTCATAATAGTCAGAGGCTCCTATCAGAAGATCTTTGCCCATTTAACTAAATTAAAGCAGGACCTGATATCGGACTGTTCTTCAGGACTTTATTTTTGGCTCAGAAGGTTTCTCAATTCCTCAAGTCAACGATCTTATTATAGACCCAGCCTATTAACGTGCCACTGAACGTGCCTATAGCGAAACCATATAGAAATCCAACGATGCTTCCCAAGAATGAAACCTTATATCCAATAAAGAACTGGTCGAGGAGCTGTAAATGCGGTCCTATTACCTGCTTGCCGTTTGGGTCTATATACGCCCCCTTAATCAAGAGCCAATTAGTGGCGATGAAAATAGCCAGGCCAAAGAGAATTCCCAGAATTAAGCCCAGCATCTTTGAATTTAGTCGAACAACTGCCCTTAAAAGCTTCTCATCGTCCGGCAGGCCGTTGGCCATTTGTGTCTCCAGGATTCATGGTTTATTTTGTTGCCAAGAAAGCAGAAAAGGTCTCTTGCCTCAGGTCTTGTACTTGCTTAAATCCTTATCACAATCACTTCGGCCTAAGCCTTTTGAAACCCAATCAAGTGGACAGATTCTGCGATGAACCTTAGGTCAGATGTAATCTAATAAGTCCTTCAGTGACAAGGATTCCGCTTTTTTTCTGGTTCTAAAGACGAAGAAGCCGAGTAAAAGGTTTCTAAGATAAGCAAACAGCCATCCGAAGATAAATCCCCAAAGGAAGCTATAGCCCATCCCGATGAAAGCTCCCTGAAAGCTTACGGTGTAACCTATAAAATACTGCCCCAGAAGCCTAAGACCGGGGTCTACGACCTCATTTCCTCTGACGATCAAGTAAAAAGTGGCTAAGAAAATGACTAATGCGCAGGCTGTCCCTACGGCAATGGCAAAGGCAAGCTTGTCCATTTTTGCAAATGTTCTAAGTATAACTTCATCAAAGAGAGGCTCTTTTGGCTGAATAGCCGTTTTTACAGGCACTTTGGGCTGGGTGGAAGAGAGGAGGGTGAATTGGCTGTATTGTTCCTCCTTATCGTTATACCTGATCTCTTCATGATATTCCTGGTCTACATTTACCTGCCAGAGGTCGTAATTAGCTCCTAAAATATTCTTGACCGCCAGCATCGCCGTCAGCATGGAGTGGTCTTGGTTATTGTATTTATGCATACCGTTTCTACCCACTAATTGCAAATTCTCTATAGAATCAAGAAAACTACGAATAACTCGGAGTGATTCCTGATAGGTGGAGTCGTAAACCGGATAGGCCTTGGGCATTCTGACCACGGTTCCATCCTCGACTTCTGACGCCCGAACCAATCCCAGGATATCTAATTCGCGTTTCCCAAGCTCAATTAGCTTCTCGTCGGCCATGGACCACATCCCGTCTCCTTTGAAGCAGAAATACTCAAGGCCAAGACAGGTTTTATTGTGGTCTGGGACCATATAGGGACTCCAGTTCTTGAAGTTCTGAATCCGGCCTACTTTTACGTCGGGGTCGTGAATGTAAATCCAGTTATCCGGGAATACGTCGGGCTTATTGATGATTAGCACTACGGTGAGAAAGTCCCTGTAGTTAAGGTTGGTTGCTGCCTTGAGCACATGCTCAGGAACCGCGGGCTCGAATTTCTCGAACAACTCCCTTACGGGCATACTGCTGATGAAATGGCTTCCGGTTATCAGCTCTTTTTGTCCGTTTCTTCTCGCCTCTATTGCGACCACCCTATTCTTTTCCCAGAGAATTTTAGCTACTTCGGTCCCTAATTGAACTTTCCCTCCTTGCTGATTTATCATATCGGATACCCTCTGCCACATCATGCCCGGCCCCAGCTTAGGGTAATGAAAAGAGTCAATCAAGGTTTTAATAACTTCTCCGTTATTGGAGTTCAAAAGTGCATTCCGGAGAGCGGTCAATAGGGAGAGTCCTTTAATCCTCTGGGCCGCCCACTCTGCCCTTATTTCCCTGCAGGGTATTCCCCAGACCTTCTCCGTATAGGTTTTAAAGAATATCTGGTAAAGCCGCCTTCCAAAGCGGTTAGAGACCCACTGTTCGAGCGTTTCCTCGGGTTTGTCTGGAAATAATTGGGCCTTGATGTAGCTAAGAACTATGAGAAAGCTGTTCCACATTCCGAGACCAAATAGGGCGTTAGACGCCCTTAGAGGGTAATAGAAGAACTTCTTGTCGTAATAAATTCGGGAGAGACGATTGCATACTAGAAAGTCTTCTCCCAAGACTTCGTGCCACATGTTCTCGACTGCCTTGACCTTGGTAAAAAAGCGATGCCCGCCGATATCAAAATGGTAGCCCTTGTAGTTGACGGTTCTGGCGATTCCTCCAACGATGTCGTCCTTTTCCAGTACGACGGATTCCATACCGGCTTTACATAGCTCATAAGCGGCAGTGAGGCCAGCCGGGCCAGCGCCTATGATCACCGTTTTTTTAGCTTTTGTTGATTCAAAGGATTCTATCATATCCGTATCTTCTGGCAGGTGCGGTGTAGAAGGAAATTCTCTTAATTTACGTCACAAAATACAGCTCCGCTATGTGAGTTACAGACTTAACATGATTGGGCTAAAAAATCAATTGGACTGTGATAGTTTTTTCGAGGACCTACTGGTATTAACTAGAATAAGATGCATTAAAACTATGGTTTTAGGTGTTTGGAGGTGAAAGACTAAGCAGAACCTTCTTTTGGTGAAGTAATCGCGGCAGGCCTTGCTTTGCCTCTGTCTCTAAAGAAGCTAGGTGTTCAGGGGATGGATAAGGTATTGGTTAACAATATCTTGAGGTTAGTTCATAACTTAGTAAAATACGGGGATCATTTCTTAGTTTCTCTAACATAAAGATAAGCTCGCAGCAATTGGCTAATAGAGTTGCGCCATGAGTAGTTATCGATGTTTATTTCCTTTAATTTCCCAACTATGTTGAGCCTTAATTCTTGGTCATCAAGCAGTTTGCATATACAGCTCTCGAACGAAACTGGGTCTTTTGGCCGGGCATATAATCCCAGGTCGCCGAGGATCTCTCTATTTACTATGTAGTCAAAGGCAACGCTGGGCAAACCTGCAGCCATGTAATTGTAGAGCTTGATGTTAGCCTCTCCGCCCAAATCCAGGAGTTTAGGGGATACGGCTATTGTCCCCAGGGCTAGGTAGTCATATATTTCCCAATAGGGAACTCTCCCGGTAAAGGTTATATATTCTGAAATTTTCAAATCCTGCGCAATTTTTTGGTATTTTTCTTCGGAGGGAAAACCCATTATGAGGAAATGTACGTCGTCTCTCTTTTCGGTCATAGATTTAATAACCTGAAGTAAAAGATCTACTCCTTGATATTCGGTCAGCAATCCCAGATAAACAACTATTTTTTTATTGGTCGGTATCCTTAGTTTGTCGGCTAGATATTGGGTTTTGTTCGAGGAATTTTCGTTTGGTAAGCCTGCGGCATCCAGGACAACAAAAATTTTATCTTTACTGATACCGTTGTCCTTTTTAAGACGATTGGCCATAAAACTGGAGTTCACCAACAACGCATTTGCCACTTTATAAGATCCCCATTCTACGATCAATAAAATCTTGTACATAACTTTTTGTAGAAAAGGATACCGGTGCAAAAACTTATGCGCTCTTATTTCGCTGGTGAATTCTCCTTGTACATCAAACACTAGAGGAATACGGAAAATCAGGCTGCAAATTTTGCCAATCAAAACGCCTTCGTGTAAATGCGCATGTATGATATCGGGTTTTGTTTGATGGATTGCTAATACGGATTTGAGTAAAAGTAAAAGGTCCAAATAAATTTTGTGGATAGAAGGGCCGGCTGAGGTCTTGTTGTACCAAGGAATATTTATAATCCGTCTAATATCCAAACCGGGGATATCATTTCCAATATGATACGTGCAAATAGTGACATTATTCCCCATCGATGCCAGGTGTTTTGCCTCTTCATATATTCTTACGTGGCATCCTCTATCGGAGAAAAAAGGGGTTGGGGCGATCATTAAGATTTTCATTGAACGCTTGCTAATGTTTAATAAATTGTTGTTACCTGTGATCTTTGGTTTTTCTCTCAGAACTGATTGCCTATCATCGAACTTCAATTTTTGGTTTAGAGCGAGACTCAATCCTATTCATCTGTGAAAATTATCTGGATAAAACTGAAGAGAGAATATTGGACTTTTGTCAGTTTTTTAAGGAGAAATGGGTTTATGTTAACGACAAGATAAGCCTTTTGACCTATATATACTATCATAAATCGGATATTCAAACCGGCTTTAGACTCAAAGGACTACCAGAACGGATCGTATTCTGTTACCGGGTGAGTTAGTGCTTATTTTTTACAGCGTTTAGACTCTCCCTGATTTGTTGATAAACCGATTCTATAGATTCCACCATCTTGGCAGGATTAAACATGTCTTCCCAGTTTGGGTGGTTTCTCTGGTCCCGGATTATCTTATTTCGGAGGACTTCGATTATACTCCTGGCAAGTTGTCGATTATCTCCTCTCTCCACCAGTATGCCATTTATACCGTCCTGGATAATCTCCGGAATACCCCCGACTCTGGTGGCGACGATGGGTAGTCCTGCGGCCATAGCCTCAAGCAGCACTATACCGGAGGCTTCGATCTCGGAAGGGAGGACAAGTAAGTTGGCTTGATAAAAATATTTTTTAATCTCCTCCGGAGGAAGACCGTTGATAAACTTTACGGGTAGATTTCCGGTGATGAATTTAGCCGCTAATCTCGAATGAAGATATTCCGGGCCGATTACTACCACTCTGACGTCCGGAATCTCTTTTAGCACCAAGGGCAAAGCCTTTATTAAGGTGGGTAGGCCTTTTCTAAAATAGTCCCGTCCGACGAATAAAATTAAGTTCTTATCCTGCTGATTAGAAGGTCTGGTATAGTTGTTCGGGTCAATGGCTAGTCTGACCACGAATATGTTTGGATGGCAAATTGTGTTCTTCACGTATTCGGAATGAACAATGATTGCCTGAGCCCTGCTTAGAATTTTGGTATAGCGCCACTTTCTTATTTTTTGAAGCACAAATCTGAGCGGAAGATCGGGGCAGGGAAAGTAATGAAACTTAGTCCAATAGTAATCATGTATATCCACAAGAACCGGAAAGCTTACATCTTGCCAGCATTTCGGGTTTGCGTGCTTCAGGTCCAATACGTGGCCAATGTCCCATTCCTCCTTTAAATCCTCAGGTGTTGAATAAATCCCAATGTCATGTCTCTTACCCATCTCATGCAGCAGGATGTCACGGTATGTTCCAGAGCCCGTCAGCAACTGGCCTCTATGGGTAAAATAGAGAATTTTCATGCTTTTTGGTGAATGATATGAGCAATCAGCTATTTTTCCCCTGCAAAATGCGGTTCAATCGGCGGCGGCGCTGATATATAAACCAAGGGGAATAGTAAGGCCCCCAGAGTTTATCCATCTCCACGGAAGAAATCTTCCTGCTACTCTGGATTTTGTCCCGCTCCTTTAAGACCCGCGGCAGTTGTTTTAATGCGCTGACCTTGGCTTTTAGCCTGGATAGGTCGTTCTTTTTTAATATATAGTAGCCATCTGCCAGTAAGTCATAAGTAACGATTAGAGGAGCATAATAAATCATCTGCTTTAGGGGCCAATTCTTTAATATGGTTAGAATTTTGTTCCTTTCAAGAAGAAAGATCTTGCCGCTCGATTCATGGCCTAACGACCAGCCATGTTGGTGAAATAGAATTGCTTTTGGAACGTATAAACATCTCCAGCCGGCCAGTCGCGCCCGAAATGCCAAGTCGACTTCCTCGTAATAGATAAAGAAATCCTCATCGAATAACCCTACTTCTTCGAAGATCTCCCTTTTATAAAAGGCGGCACCGCCAGAAGGACAGAAGACCTCTTCAAATTGCTCAGAATCCCCAGCATCTCTGGTCATGCCCTTTCTGCCGTACACGTTACCATCCTTGCTAATTTCTACCCCCGCGCAATCTATGATGTCTGGGTCAGAGCTGAATAATACTTTGGAAGCCAGCATCCCTATTTTTCCGTCTACCAATACACATCTCATGAGTTCTTCTAGCCAATGCCTATCCGGAACCATGTCATCGTCGAGCGTAACTATGTAATCACCCATAGATTCCTTGATTCCTTGGTTTCTCCCACCGGCACAACCGTTGTTTTTTTCATTTTCTATTATCTTCACCTTCGGGTGTTTGTTCCTAATTTCACTTGTCTGGCTCTTTTTTAGACCGTTGCATACCAAAATAATTTCGAATTCTCTGAAGGTCTGGCCATATAGCCCTTCAAGACATCGGTCTAACACATTTTCTTTTTCTTCCCATCTAGATGTCAAGATGATGACAGATATAAGAGGTTGAGTGGCCAAGTCAATACCCTTTTGCGGAAGTATTATGTTTGGTATTAGAAAATGGATAGAGTTATCATTAAAATTACCTCAGTTCAGACCGATGCTCTACCCGGATTCACAAACTAAACCAATTCTTGGGCAATAATCTTAACGAGTAGTTCAGCAATCTGAATAGATTTGGATAACGATATCTCAGAAATTTTTTTCTCAGCAGAATCGCGATTTCTCGGTCATCTATTCCTTGCTCCGATAGATATTCTTTAAACCAGTTCAGGAAATTTAAATGAGCGACATTGGGCATATCCGGGTGATATAGTCCCGAATTCAATGCCACGGAACAAGAGGAATCAGAATGCTGGCGATACCTGTCCCAACATTCACTGGCCACGAACACAGGGGTCTTAAGAAAAACCTTGAAAAAAAAGGCCTGGTCTTCGTACATGCTATGGAAGCTATCCTCGAAGCCTCCGGTAATATCGAAGAGACGGCGACGTGCCAGGATGGCGCAGGTGGCTGGTGTTCTAGCTTTAGTCCTGAGTAGGAGCTTAAGAAATGCCGGTGGTTTGAATAATACGTTATACTGGGGGCTAATTCCCCTTTTATAATCAAGCTTGGCATCCTGGGGGTCTCCGGTCCAGCTGTACCACCATTCCGTAGGCCCGCAGACCATCTCGGCTTCGGGATGTGAGATGAGGATCTCTAACTGTCGCTCCAGTTTCTGTGGCAGGAATATGTCGTCGGCGTCAAGGAAAGCAATATAATCACCATGAGACTTGCTGACGCCGAGATTGCGGGAAGTGCTCATGCCCTTGTTCTGACGGTCTTGATGCTCCAAGCAATGTACCTTTTCTGGGTAGCTCTCTGCATAGCTCTTGGCAATTTCACTGCTGCTGTCGGACGAGCCGTCGTCTACCAGCAAGAGCTCCCAGTTATCATAGGTCTGGAAAAAAACGCTTTTAATTGCCTGATCGATGAATTTTTCTGCGTTGTAAAATATGGTGATGACAGAAACTAATGGCTTGGTATTCATCATTTCAGCCGTTGAACCATTCATAGAGCTTATTTTCAAATTCTTCGCCGTCGCAGTCCTCTACTTGAACACGAGGCAATTGAAAACGGTCTGTATGCCACCATACCACATCGGCGATTGTGGAACAGGCACAGGCAAACCCGGCCTGACGAACAAGAGCGATTGCCTCTTCCGTGTAATCTCCGTGTGGATATGCAAAACTGGTTACCGGGCGGCCCAATATGTGTTCCAGTTTATCCTTGCCCTTCTTTATTTCATTTTGCTGAGAAGCTAAAGTGTGCAAGGACAGAAACGGGTGGGTTACGGTATGTGAGCCGATTTCGATAAGCTCTCCCTGCGATAAATCAAAAACTTCCTCTAGATTGAGAGGACGATGGGTTGGGCGAACTGTTGGTTCGATAGAAGCCCAATTCAGTATTTCATCCATTGTCCTTCTTTGCTCGTCATGTGGTAAAGACCTTAATAGTTGCCAAATTGAGTAATAGAGATGGTGTCGGGAGCCAGGGTTTCCATCCCAGGGTTTTAGGTTTCGGCTGTTATGATACTCTTCCTCACTGTAGTAGCCTCCGTTGTTTAATTTCCACTCATAGCTTTTTCCATCAATATTTAAACAAAGTACCTCTGGCAATTTGCCGGGTTGCAAAAATAACCCATCTAGTTCGTCCCACCAGAATTCGTATTCGCTTCCAATATAGCCGGTAGTGAGAAAGACCGTTGCGGGGATATTATAGAGCTCCAGCAACGGTTTGGCATTGATTAGGTTATCGGCATAACCGTCGTCAAAGGTTATAACGATAACGTTTCGAGGAGCAATTCCAAATCTATACTTTCGTATAAATTGCCTAAGTTGCATCGGGCGGCCGTACTTTTGTAAAACTTCAAGATGTTCGGCAAAGTGATCAGGGGTCACGGATAGCGACCATGGGTCTGAGCCCCACTCGTTTATACTGTGGTACATCAAAATAAGCCCTTTTACCGTAAACCTATCACTGAACCACTCGATAGCTCGCTGCACCCGTCTGGTTTCAGTCTTTTTCATCCTATCTCCTCTGATTTGTGGCCAGCATGATAATTTTTATCACCTGATGCAAATATTTTCGATTAAGTGGTGTGCAATTGCGGGTTTTAGTGCCTTAACTCGATCTTACAATAATACGGGCGGAAAAGAAAAAACTTACTACTTATTAACTGGACTCTTGTGTGCAATACACAATCTGGACATATTAATTTACTATTTTTTTAAGTGGCAAAAACTTCCAAAATAGAAAACTATAATTTTATGGGTAAGATGTCTTGCCCTCTTAGTTTCAAGTAACGGACTTTCATCTGTCTTATCAGGTTCCTGAGGAGGCCCAGCATTCGATAGAAATGGGGATAGCGATAAGGCCTTTGAACTCTCCGAAGAGCATTCCAGACTCTGATGTCTTTTATTTCTTGTTCTAATAAATACCCTTCTAACCAATTCAATAGAGTCAATCTTGACGGATTTGGCAGAAAAGGGTGCCATTGTCCAGCCTTTATTGCCCGGTAGTAGCTGGAAGAAAAGCGCTCGGATGAGTGCAATCGATACCTACTCCAGCATGCGTCTGCAACAAACACTGGTGCTTTCAGGAAAACCTTGACGAAAAAAACTACGTCATCATATAAATCTCGGAAGGTTTCTTCAAATCCTCCCACATCTTTGAACACATCTTTTCTTATCAAAACGCTACAGGTGCATGGATACTTATGAGGGTCTTCCAAATAACGAATGAGAAGAGTCGGCGGCATAGCTAATGTGTCGGGAGGAACAGCGAGTTTCTGGAGGTAATCAAGCCTTGCATCTCCCGGGTTGTCTGTCCAGCTATACCAATGATGGGTACGCCCATATAGCATAGCCGCTTCGGGCATGGATTCCAATATTTCGACCTGTTGCTCCAGTTTTTGTGGTAAGAATACATCGTCAGCGTCCAGGAGAGCGATATAATCACCCCTGGAATTGCTAATGCCTAGGTTGCGAGATATGCTCTTGCCCCTGTTTTGATGCCCGTCATGTTCCAGATAGCGCACCTTTTTCGGATATTTTTCTGAATACCGCTGAGCAATGGCAGAGCTGCCGTCGGTTGACCCGTCGTCTACTAGCAGCAGCTCCCAGTTGTCATAGGTCTGAGCGAATACGCTTTTTATAGCCTCCTCCATAAACTTCTCGGCGTTTAAAAAAATCATAATAACAGACACAAGCGGTTTATCTTTCATGACCAGGTAGACTTTGGTAAATCTATAGATTCAAGTGGTTTACCTTTAGAAAGTATTTCTAAAGAATATAGTAGAAAACAGACACTGATGGAAAGTTCTTTGTATTCACCTATCCTCCAGGCATTCACGCCAAGTTGAAACGCGAAATTGGAGAATACAAAAGGAGCTAGTAAATAGTATATAACGAGGATAGGCAGCAAAAAAGTCATGTCTACAGAGCGCAGACGCCATGTGTAATAAATAAGAATAAACAGTGTAACTAGGTATGTGAATTGTGGTAACGGATTGGAAAAATAAGCATCGAAATCATAAGCCATGAATAGAGTACCTGTAAATATCAAGAATCGACTGGGTAAAAAGAATGAAAATATCTTTTTTCCTAGTAATGATGTCTCAGCTTTCAAAAAAGGCAGGAAAATAAAAAGGCAGAATGCACCAAAAAAATAGGCCTTATGAGAAAAGCCAGTCGCAAAATTGTGGATATTTAATTCTCCCTGCACATTACCGGAGAATTCTTGAGGGGTTTTAATATTGAAAACCCGTTGAAACCAAGAAACTTCCTCCATTCCATCCAAAAATAGAATTAGTGCCAAAACCAATGTGGTGATGACGAAAATGTTACTAGGTTTATAAAAATGCATCAGCTTGGCCATTATCCGTATAAAAATCCCACAGCTAATGAATAAAAGGGTAGCTGTAACCGTTTCTACGATATAATCCTCTCTACTTAATAGGTCGTAGCGGCGTGGGTAGAAAACAAGAAGGAACAGAGAAAAAAAAGAAGCTAAGAGAAGAAGCCACAGAATTAATTCCTTAACGGTTAAAGATAATATGGTTCGTTTATTGGTCTCTTCAACTGATAAGTCAATTATGCCCCAGTCTGTTGATGTTGTGAATCTGGTGTTTGGCTCTTGTTCTCGGTTTTGTGAGTTGAGTCTTAGTATGGCAATTAAGAATAAAAGGCTACCCAATGCCAAGAAAAGGTTTCGCAAAAAAATCGGATCTGAATATAATGAGCCCAATATTGACGCCAATGCCAATCCAAACAGAGAGTAGCTTGATAATAAGGATTTTTGGAGTAACTTTTCCATTTATTCAAGAAACTGACACGAAAATTTAATTAAATTCTAAAGATACGGTGCATCTTAAAAATTGACAGCGATCTCCATGAATAAATCTTGCTTTTAGCAATGTTTTACAGTGTGTTCCCCATTATAAAAATAAACGGTGAATATTTTGAAATAAGATCACGATATTTGTTCGAAATGACTTTTAGACTTGAATCAACTAAATCTGCTGGTGCTAAAATATCTAAGCTTTTTTATCTGGAGAAATATCCCAGAGCTTTGCCGCAAAATCCTCTATACTATCCGAGCCCTTAACCTCGATGCGGGGTAATGCCAGCAAGGAATGACTCATCGTGCATAGACCTGGTTCCGAGGATAGGCCAAAATCGTAGCCGCTGATTCCGACTAAGTATTCAATCAACCGGTTGAATTTGCCATAGGGATAAGCGAAGTAGGATATATATGTGCCTAATTCCCTCTCAAGTGTGGCTCGGGATCTCCTAATTTCCCAGAGTGCCTTTTTCAGGGATATTGAGGTAAGATCAGGATGGCTGACGGAATAGGAGCCAAAAGTGATACCCTCGGACTGGAGTTGACGGATTTCTTTCCAAGAAAGTGGCGTAACTTCTTTTTGGTGATTTTGATGTTGGCTATTAGATCTTACAATTTGGCCTGTGATGAGGAAGACAACAGCCGAGAAACCATATCTTTTCAACAAAGGCCAGGCATAGGTTAGGAAATCTTGACAACCTTCGTCAAAAGTTATCACTACCTTTCGACCTGTTAGCGGGGTTTTGCTATGCACGGCATAAAGCCATTCATATAAACTGATACTCTCGTGGTCAGTGTCACGTAAGTAACACAGTTGTTCCTCAAACGCCTCGGGCGTGACTGTGGAGTAATTCTGAGTATCTGACTTAATCGGTCCCACGCGTCGATATATGAGAATCGGGAGTTTATCCGTGTTCCACAAAACCTGCGTGGCTACCTTAGACGGCAGTGGTCCGTGCTGGGCGAGTTCAATGGCCTTTGGGGCACAGTTGCGTGAAAAAAAGTTAATGTGGTCCTTACGCTGAAAGAGTTGGATACGATAGAGGGGCGTACGCAGTTCTTTTCTAAATTCCAGATTATGGTGACGGGCGAATGTCTCGCCGATAACCTTTCCTCCGAATGCATGGTCCCAATTAAATCCGGGTTGATTGGGCTCATCCACGATTAGATTTGCATGGGCCATCAGTAGGTATCCTCCAGGATTTAAGCAGTTTGCCAGCTTCTCTGCTGTGGTCCTTAGTTTCTTTTGATCACCGACGAAATATAGGACTTCACTGCAAACTATCAGGTCAAATTGTCCGGGAATTGGGTCCTTTGTGATATCAAGACACTGGAAAGCCACGTTTTTAAGGTTATTACAACGATCGGCGGCACGGCGAAGAGCGATTTGTGATATGTCAGCGGCCAGCAGATGTTTGACGCGGGGTGCAAGCTGTACGGTGAAGTGCCCCTCTGCGCAGGCTAGCTCTAGGGCTTTTTCGATCGGCTCATCCGGGATCAAACTCAATGTTTGTTCATACTTGGTTTGCTCATAAGGATTTGTATAATTCCAGGGGTCGGGACTTTTTGAAAAGAGTTCCTCAAAGTGAGCTTTGGGGTTGCTCTTTTCCCTGGATAGAGCTGGGTTTTCCTTTTTCCTTGGTTTGAGGAGGCCCCTCATATTCTTGGAAATGTGTTTCAGTTCAGGAATCATCAGCAGAGCCACCCGGGAGGAGCGTTTCAAAATTTGTTTGGCTTTATGGAGTCTCCGAGCTGTTTCTTTGATCGAACTTGATATACACAGAATCAAATGTGCTTGTAAGGATCCGAGGCGCCGCCCGAGCCCAGGGTCTTTTGCATATCTCATCACCAGATTTTTGCTAAACCAGAGTGCATGACCAGCCAGCCCCGGAGTACCGGTATGAGCTTCTAACGCGTCTAGAAAATCTTTTACTTTATCTTCAAAGCCCGTCCAAAGCTTGTACCACTCGCTTCTAGGCCTGGATGCAGATACCATGGCATGTCGGAAGATGCAGTTAGCTGCTTCATTGGGGTTAAGCGTTAAACATTTCTCACCTTTTAGCTCTTCGAGTAATGGCCTTGCATCATACCCGCTTCCAATTGCATATCCAGCACAGGCGGAGAGTAAGTCAAACTTGTTTTTTATCAGTTGTTCCTTGGGTAAACCCTCAGGGTAAGGAATATGGAGCTGGGCGAGGCGAGGGTCCGGTGCGTGCCCCTGATTCAAGACCCGTATACCATCTTTGAGTAATTGTAGACTGTTACATGTAGCAGATCCGGGCCGCATTCGGTAAGCTGCTAGGGTTTCTCCAATTCCCCCAAAACGTGCTCCAGTTCGGGCAATTCGCTGGAAGAGATCCCAATCCTCACAAGTGCGGTAAGTGGGGTCAAAGCCTCCAACGGCTATGACTAGAGAGCGTCTAACGATGTAGGTGTGTAATACGGAGACGCAAGAGGCGGTGTAGTCAGCAAACAAGTCTCCGGTTTTACCATAAAACTCTTCAAATACTCGCTCACCATCGGGTGTGAAATAGGCCCAGCCGCAATAGGCAACGTCCAGGGTCGGGTCAGCCTCGATTAGCCCGGTCAAGCGTTCTAAATGACTGGGGAAAATCCAGTCATCGGAATCTAAGAAAACTAGCCAGTCAGAACGGGCCAGTTTGATACCGTTATTTCTGGCTATGCTCACCCCCATCTGCTGTTGTTTTAAAAGCCGAAAGCGAGCATCTCGCTCCACAAAGCCTTTCACAACATTTTCGGTGCCATCACTCGACCCGTCGTCGACCACTATTGCCTCCCAGTGCGGAAAGCTCTGGTTGAGTAGAGACTGAAGGGTCTCTGCTATAGTGTCCTCAGCGTTGTGGGCGGCGATGATAACTGATACGTTCATTCTTGAAACTTCGATTATATGCTGAAACGGAAATTTATAATCAGCGAATTAATTATGGTGTGCAAAGTAAACTCAACAAAGACGGAACAAAAATTTAGAACATAACCCAAGTGGTAAGGTGTAGGCACCAGAGACGATTATTTAATATGATTTTGTTCATTTAATGTGCTTTCTATTTAGTTTCACGATAACCGAACTACAAACCCTCATTAGGAGACTTTCCTAAAGCGGGTTCCCATGCTTCGTCTTCGGATAATAGCACGCGTGTAACTGGCTTCCTGAAGTGTACTTATACGATTAATATTGTACTCGGAAAGCAGGCGTTCACGAGCGGCCTGTCCCAGTGCCATACGCAAGCTCGGGTCTTCTAATAACTCTATTACCGCTTCCGCAATTCTTTCGGGGCTGAGAGGGGGAATAAGTTTGCCTACCCGGCCAGCGTCTAACATATCAACCATACCTCCCGCCTGACTTCCAACAATTCCACGGGCCGCGGCCATTGCTTCTAAGCACACGCAGGGGAAGTTCTCCCAAATGCTGGGAAAAACGCATATATCTGTGTCGGCTAAGATGTCAAGAACACTTTCAGGCGGTACAAAGCCGGTAAACTCGACCGATTTATTGTAACGCTGTAACGCATGTTCCAAGTATTGTTGCATAGGTACATTTGGTTTAGGTGAAGGCTCGGATGAGCCAACAAAACGAAACTTGACCCGAGGGTAACGTTGTAAAATGATTGGAATAGCCTTTGCCAAGTCAAGTACTCCTTTACGTATTTCAAGCCTACCTAAGAAAGTAACAACATTTGTATTTGTATCCACTGGTATATTAAGCAACTTGTCTGTAGGAATATAAGGATAAGGGACGTGGGAGACTTTTGTCTCATCGATACCCCATTCTTTAATCATTATGTTTCCCAATGCTCTGGAGGGCGTAGCAATCTCATCCGCATCAAGCGCATGCGAGCGCTCTATCTCATCAGCCTTCAAGGTGTATAAACGGTAAGCCTCAATGTCTGGATCATACCCCCAAGAATGTTTTACACCTTTAAGTATTGATTTTACGTAGAGCCGAGACTTTCTCAGAAAAGAGGATTCTGGTTTGTAGAAGTTGAGCCTGAATAGCACAATGGAGGGAGTGTGCAGCTTAATCACTAACGGTATCTCAGGAACGAGCCGAACGGCTTCTCTGGCATCGGCAGCGTAGTCCGGCCCTTCAAGCACGTCAAATTGCACAGCGGCGTTACGGTTTGCGAAGATTTGACCGATCGGTGTAGAGAAGTTTTGTTGTTCCTTTTCCAAGACTCGGTGAACTATTACACCATCCTCAGTCTCGCTTCCGGAGCGGTACGGGCTGCTGGTAAATACCTCTACATGATGGCCTCGCTCCTTCAACATTCTGGCTGCTTGGTACACATAAGTTCCAATACCGCCATAGGCGGCGTCTGGAGGATATTCATAGCTAATAAAGGCGATTTTCATCGTGGGAAATAACCTTATGATTAGTAAATCTTAAAGATGTCTACGTAAAGTTTGTTAGTTTTTTATGGTATCTGGCAAAATGATCCCCCGTTTCATCTGAATCCAGCGGTAGGCAGGAGCGGGCAATGTCCATTTAGCTACTCCCAGGGCTATCCATATCAGCTTTCTTTCTGTGTGCCATTTAAGATTCTGAAAGAGGCCTAAAATGCCGTGAGAAGCCTGGTATGGGACCGGCCGCCACGCCTTCTTTAAAGCACTCCATACTCTTCTGTCGGTCACGCCCTGCTCGATTAAGTGGCCTCTTATCCAGTCTAAAAAATTCAACCAGGCGGAATCAGATTCTCCATTTTTCTCGGCAATGGCACAACAGCTATCCGGGTGCTGTCTGTACTTAGCCCAGCATTCATTTGCTACAAATGCAGGAAGCTTCAGGCCAAGTTTTACAAAAAAGACCTGGTCCTCATGCATGCCCCGAAAGTCCTCTATGAATCCCCCTATCTCCTCGAATACTTCTCGTCTTATCATGGCGTTGCAGGTGGTTGGTGTTTGATATTTACCTTGCAGCAAAAGAAGGACCAGTATAGGTGGCTTGACTAAAGTATTTGGCTGCAGCCCTAGGTCAAACATGAAATCACGTTGTTTGTTTGCGGGGTCTTTCATCCAGGTACGCCAAATCAGGGTGCGCCCATAAACCATTGCCGCCCTTCGGTTAGAGTTGAGGATGGCTACTTGCTCTTCTAGTTTTTCAGGGAACCATACATCATCTGCATCCAGGAAAGCTATATACTCACCTCTGGCGTGTCTTATTCCTAGATTGCGGGAAGTACTCATTCCTCGGTTTTGATGCCCTTCATGTTCAAGATAGAACACCTTATCGGGGTGTTGCTCGGCATAATTTAAGGCGATTCTGCTGCTTCCGTCGGTCGAACCGTCATCCACGAGTAACAATTCCCAGTTGTCATAGGTCTGGGCAAAAATGCTCTCTATGGCTTCCTCTAGGAATTTCTCGGCATTGAAAAAGATAATGATGGCAGATACCAGGGGCTGGCTACGCATTTTCTTTTACGGGATCCAGCAATGGCGTTAATTATGATTTTGAGCGCTGTTTAGTATAGGATTCGTCGCCATTGAATTGTGTACTCCACTTAAGCATTGGTCTAAGAACACCGCCCATGTCCCCGGTGAAATCACCCCGAGCGGTGTCTCCTTCAAGATTGTCTATCACATGGAATGCTACTACGTCGTATTCATAAAACTGGAAGATAATAGGGTCAATCGTATCAATCCCTGCTCCTACCGAAAAAGTACCATCTGCTAGGAGATTGCCAGGAATCCATGCCGTGCTTACATATGAGCCAACCGGACGGGGGCGCTTCCGCCAGGCCGGATCGAGGTCATGGGCTGAAAAAGCCAAAACGCCTTCCTCGTTGTAAAAGGCAAAATGGGGCATGATTATATGGTCTGGTTTGAGAACCTCGTATTCCATCTCCACCCTTAAAGGTTGTCTGATGTCGATTTTATCAATCAGATGGCCCTCTACTGACCTTACCCGTACAGCACGGAGGCGAGTGATATCACCCTGGGGAGCCTTTTCCGGGTCAGTCCATATTCTCTCGGCGGTTGTACCAGTTCCTGGTGTTAAGTAAGCACTGATAACTTGATGAGATGGCCCGTCCGCTGAAATTCGTCCTTCTTCGAAGAGAATAGTTCTTTGACAAAGACGGGTAATAGCGCCTAAATTATGTGAGACAAAAAGTATTGTACGACCTTCGTGTCTTATTTCTTCCATTTTAGCAAAGCACTTTTTCTGGAAGGAAGCGTCACCTACGGACAAGACCTCATCGATTAATAAAATCTCCGGTTCAAGATGAGCAGCTACGGAAAATGCCAGGCGCATATACATGCCACTGGAATAGCGCTTCACCGGAGTGTCCAGAAACCTCTCGATCTCCGAAAATGCAACAATCTCGTCAAATTTTCGGTCGATCTCTGTTTTCTTCATGCCCAGGATAGCTCCGTTCAGATATATGTTCTCTCGTCCGGTCAATTCTGAATGGAATCCAGTACCGATCTCCAGTAGTGAGCCCACTCGACCGTAGATGTCGGCATAGCCCTCCGTCGGCTCGGTGATCCGAGTGAGAATCTTTAGTAGCGTGCTCTTACCGGCACCGTTGGGACCAGTGATGCCAACAGCCTCGCCTCGTTTCACCTGGAGAGAGACATCTTTTAGAGCCCAAATAATGTTATCTTCTTTATAAGCTGCCGGTTGTCCATTCACAAATCGCGAAAGGCGGCGGAGACTTGTGTACATAGCGTCGGTGATTTTGTCACGAAGGGCATTATGGCGCTGGCGCTGCCCAATATGGTACTTCTTGCTAAGGTTTTTAACACTGATAGCGACTTCACTCATAATTTACACTACATCGGCGAATGTTCTTTCCATACGCCTAAAATACACCAGACCTCCAAAAAGGAGTATAGCAACCACTAACGCGGAAACGAATATTAGCGATCCTATTCCGTTGGTTTTACCCAGGAGTGCCCAGCGAAACCCTTCTACCACTCCGGCCATTGGATTCAGGCCGTACAATATACGCCATTTCTCTGGTACCAGGCTACTTGGGTAGGCAATGGGAGTTAGGAAGAGCCAAAATTGCATCAAGAAAGGTATTGTATATTGCACATCACGATATTGGACGTTTAGGGCTGATAACCATAATCCTACCGCTAGGGCACTGGCTATAGCTAACATGATTAGCAGGGGCAAGGTTAAAACTGCTACAGTTGGGACAACGCCGAAATAGAACATCATTCCAATCAGTACCAGGAAGGAAACTCCGAAATCGATTAGCCCGGCCAGCACCGCTGACATGGGGATGACCAGGCGTGGAAAATAGACCTTTGTTAAAAGTTGTTGGTTTGCCACCAGGCTGTTACCGGAGGCCGTCAGGGCGTTTGCAAATAGCTGCCAAGGTACTAGTGCGCTATAGGCAAACAGCGGATAAGGTATTCCGTCAGACGGCACTTTAGCCAGTCGTCCAAAGAAGATACTGAATACCACCATAGTCAAAATAGGTTGTAATATGGCCCATGCTACGCCTAGTACGGTTTGCTTATAACGTACTTTGATATCTCGCCAGACTAAAAAGTATAGAAGCTCTCGGTATTCCCAAATGTCTTTGAGCTTGAGAGAAACCCAGCCATGTGAAGGACGAATATTAAAATGCGGAAGCGTCTTCGGTATGCTCAGTCCTGGAATGTCTTTGTTCTCGGGCAGTTCTAATTTATACAAAAGGGGACCTCCGAATCGATAATAACGGTTTAAACGCTTGGTGTATTTCGTTTATTTGAATTTGTTTAGTTGTGCCCCTCAAATGTGTTTTGGATGATTAGCAGAAATTATCATATAGCTCCGCCTCTCGGCTACATCGGTAGGAAGAATAGGATACAATAACCGTGTATTAATACTAATACTTTTGTACCATTTTAATTTACGTCTACGGTATTATTAATCGGACTTTTGTCCTAATTTTTGATTCGGAAAGGTAATACTGTGGTTCTGAGCTTAAAACTTTTGTTAGGTAAGTTTGCAACTATCTGCATAAGTTTGAAATTTGCGTGCGCCTAAGCATCTCATAGAACTATAATTAATAATCTGGTATTCAATCTGACTATAACCTTAGGTTTATTTTTATATTAGTATCCATTATCGGACTCGGCTTGTTTTTTAAACCTCTTATTCCATGGTGGAAATAAGAGCAAACCAGTTATAATTGATTTTAACTGACGCCGTTCTGTGACGAGATGCATACCCCCGTGCTCTGCAAAAAATTCCGCCGTCATCACATTCGGGTCCACCCCCCTCCCCCCGCTGGTCAATTTGACTACGCGGTCTCCGGCAAAAGCAATAGTTGCTTTTTTCTCGGCAATGATGAAATCGCCTAAAACGGTATAGCTGGCCAGTGCTCCCCCGGTGGTGGGGTGCCCGAGGATGGAAATAAAGGGTAGTCCGGCATCTTTCAGTTTTAGGATTGCGGAGATGGTTTTGGCCATCTGGTATAAAGCTACCGTTCCCTCCTGCATCCTGGCTCCCCCGGTTGCGGATATAGAAATCAAAGGGATCTTTTTGCGAATGGCGTAATCTACAACGAGCTTCATTTTCTCGCCAAATATGGCTCCCATCGACCCCCCCATGAAGCGAAAATCGCAGACCGCGACGGCAACGGGCAATTCGGAAATAGTTCCGTATCCAATAACCAATGCTTCCTTGGAGTCGGTACGTCCGGACATCTTGCTTAGACTTTCCGAATAGTCATAAAAACTGAACCGTCCATCAACGTTTCCTGCGCTTAAATCAGGATGTAACTCATGAAACGAGCCGGAATCCAGCAGCAAATCGATATAGTGATCCGACCCTAACGAACCGGGTTTTTGACAATACGGACAGGCATAAAAATTTTCTTGAAACTCTTTCTGCG
Source organism: Thermodesulfobacteriota bacterium (assembly GCA_035559815.1). Lineage (NCBI taxonomy): Bacteria > Pseudomonadati > Thermodesulfobacteriota > Thermodesulfobacteriota bacterium. The sequence continues at coordinate 60,759 of DATMAT010000052.1, read as the reverse complement.
TAGAATGGTTTCGGCATCCGTACCGGCTTACCTTTCCTTCCAGGTCTTTTTCATCATTGCACACGTAAGGCTCTGCACCATATAATGCTATCTGCATGTGAGAAATTTCCGGAGTAACGGACTTGTTAAAGGTGTGGGAGGGCAAAAGCCATAATTTTAATTTCCTGGCAAAAGCTTGATATTTTCGAGGCCGTTTCTCCAACTGTCCGCACTCTTCTATCCGGTCTCTTAAGCTCTTCTGGAGATAGTTGGTGTCTGCTCGTTCTAGTTCATCGGTGGCTTGAGTCAAGGATTTCTGAATATTTTCGAGCACGGTGGTTAAATAGTCGGAACTGTCTAGTGAGGGCTCTTTGATCACCTTATCGACTATGCCGTATTTAAGCATGTAATCGGAAGTGGGCTGCAAAACCTTGAGTGCTTCCTCTATGTTGTAAGGGCTTCGAAAAAGTATCGCCGAGCATCCCTCTGCAGTAATAACCGAATACTCGGCACGGCTGAGCATGAAGCGTCTATGGGCTAGCTGGATTGCGATTGCCCCTCCGCTCCCCCCGCTCCCGATAATAGTGGAAATGGACTTGGTGTTGAGGGTAATCATTTTAGCCTGGCAATACGATATCAGCCAGGACTGGAGTTTTTCTGCGGAGTATTCGAAAGGATCGCCGCCGATGGTATCGACAAATGTGTGCAGCATCAAGCCTTTCTTCTCCGCATATTGCATCATGTTGTAGGATAGTCCGTATCCGTCTGCTTTTACCAGCCCGTAGTTGAACTTAGCCCGCTCTACATCGTTTGAAGGGGTCTGCTGGGCGATGATTGCTACCTCTTTATTCCTGCTCTTGAGCCTTGCCGTTCCAATAATTACCGTAGGATCATCGACGAATTCTATTATCTTTCCGGCGGGTGATTTTATTTTATTAGAGAAACCAGGAAGCTCGTACCAGGGTGTAAAATCGGAATATAGGGAATCTATTATATGCTTTGACTTTACCCGATTATAGGACCTTGCCTGTTCGTGTATCTCCATCATTTGTGAAATGCGGGCCATTCACTCCTCCGTCTTTCTGCTTTTGTCTTGCCTGATGCGATCAAGATGAATGGTGTCATGATAATCGTATTTTCCTCTGAAAAAAGAAAAGGGTTGTTCGAAATAGGGATTTAGTTCATTAGCGGGTGGATATTATAACATAAAATATATGGGTTACCGTACGGGGGAAAATACCGTGTCCAGATATCAATTTTTGGCGCTTAGCATTCAGGCATGATAAATTACTTTAGATAAGCTCCTCAAGCCTTTTTAGTTCACTCGCCTCAAGCTCAACCTCCCCCGCTTTTACGTTCTCCTCTACCTGTCTTTCCGTTTTTGCCCCGGGAATGACAACCGATACCGCTTCATTGTAAAGGGTAAACCTTATGGCGGCTTGGGTTAATGACCGCCCTTCTTTTTCAAGGAATTTTAACTTACTGACTTTTCTGGCTCTTTCTTCTAAGAAGCTCTTACTCCACCCCCGTCTATGGTCGCTTTTGGGAAACTCTGAATGCTCGTCGTGTTTGCCGGATAAGATCCCGGAGGCAAGAGGCTCCCGGGCGATGATTCCTATATTGTAGTTTAAGGCCAGCGGAAATAATTCTTGCCGCGCCTCCCGGTTGAGGATGTTGTAAACAACCTGGATGGTATCCGGGTTCCCTGTTTTTATCGCTTCGATACCGTCATTTAAGTAAAAAGCGGAAACTCCATAAAACCTGATTTTCCCTTGTTTTTTAAGCTTCTCTAGTGTTTCATAGACATCATGCTCTTTTATTGCATCTGGCCTTGAATTATGTACCTGATAAAGGTCTATCCAATCTCTACCCAGTCTTTTCAAGCTCCCTTCTACGGCGAAGAATATGTAGTCCCTTTTTAAATTGCTATTTATCCCGCCTCTTCCATAGAAATCCCATCCAAATTTGGTGGCAATTATGGTCTCCCTATCACCCCTTTCCTTTAAAACCTTACCGATAAGCTCCTCGCTATGCCCGTCACCGTAAGAATCGGCAGTGTCTATAAAGTTGACTCCTAAGTCTAAGGCTTTATGTAGGGTGCGGATAGATTCCGTGTCATCGGTCTGCCCGTAGCCCCGCCCGCTTATTCCCCAGGAGCCAAAGCCGATTTCAGAGACTAAAAGATGTGTTCTTCCCAGTTTTCGGTATTTCAATTTTAGAAAGGTTAATTAGATCGTATCAATCATCTTTTATTCAAGATTTGATAGCCCTTCTGCCTGTTTGTCATGCCCGAATGTATTAGTCGGGCATCCACGAGTAGCCTAAAAAATGGATTCCCGCTTAAAACATGCGGGAAAGACATAATAATCTTGGCCCGTCAGTATGTGAATAAATAACATTGCTTATTTTATATAGGGCATTACCTGTTCTGTGAAAAGCTTCATGGAAGTCATAACCTGCTCATGGCTTATTCCGGGAAACTCAAAACGGCATATCAGATGATTGAATGTCGGTAGTGCCTTTTGAAAAGCCCTGATCTTATCGACACATTCTTCCGGTGTACCGAATATTCCTTGTTCCTTCACCGCCTCCTCTAATTTAGGGTCATTTGGATCGGTAAGGGCATTTCCATTAGCGTCCACCATAGACCCCCACTCGGCATAGCCTTTATAGATATAGGCAACGTGCTCTTTGACCTCTTCCCAGGCTTTTTCTTCCCCCTTAGTGCTAATATAGACATCGCGTACGAGAGGCTGTTCGATTTTTTGCGGATCGTGTCCGAATTCTCTGAGTGCTTTGTGAAACATGTCCAGTTCTCTTCGAAGAAACGGTATCGTGCCGACGCTGGCTAAGTAAAGTGGAACACCCAGGCGGGCAACACGCCTTATAGCCGGTTCTTGATAAGCCCCTATCCAAATGGGAATCGGGTTTTGAACAGGCTTAGGAGTCACATTTACGTTATTAATCTTAAAGTGTTTCCCTGTGTGGCTAAATCCTCCATCGGCCCAGCTTTTCCTTAGTATCTCGATGCCTTCCTCCATCCGTCCTTTACGATGCTTCAGGGAGATTTCGAATGCATCAAACTCCTCCTGTCTGTATCCCAGTCCTAGGCCGAGAATCAAACGTCCGTTTGATATAATGTCCACTACCGCTGCATCTTCTGCTACTTTAACCGGATTGTACAGGGGCAGAAGCAATACCCCCGTACCAATGCGAATTTTCTTGGTACGGGCGGCAATGGCCGCAGCCGTTACCATGAGGGAAGGGCAATACCCATCGGCGAGGAAATGGTGCTCGGTAAGCCAGGCGGAGTCAAATCCCAGTTCTTCGGCAATACTTATCTCTTCCAACATCTCTGAATACAATTGCCGATGTTCTTTAGGGGCATGCGGCGGTGACTGCAAGCTGTAGTATCCTATTCCGAATTTCATATTCATAACCTCCTTATGCTTTTAGATGGTTGAGTAAATAAAATCGAATAGCGCCAAATAAAGTTATGATTTTAATTGATTTTAGCGGTGTATTGAAGGGCAGAAGAAATAGGTGGAGAACTCTGTTAACGGGGCTAAATAAATGAGATTTATTTTTGATTTTTAAAGGGCTGGCGTTACTCTGTTAGCCAGCCCTTTTGTATTTTGGAGGGTTGTTTTTAAACCGTAAACGATGAGCCGCAGCCGCAGGAACCCTTGGCATTAGGGTTGTCAATTTTAAAACCGGTGCCGCTAAGACCGTCGGAGTAATCAAGCCTGGCTCCCTGGAGGTAAGGAAAACTAAATTCATCTATTGCCACCTTTATACCATCTACTTCGAAAACCTTATCCGTGTCTTCTGTCATATCGTCAAAGCCCATCTCATATGAAAATCCGGAGCATCCACCGGGGACAACCCGAACTCTAAGCACGGCATTGGGTATGTCTTCACCCTGTAATAGCCTCTTGATCTCACCGGCAGCTTTTGTAGTAACCTCAAACATATTTTTGACTACCTCCTTCTCTACGAAAGCTTTTTTATTCCCTATAAGTATATGCGGTAATAAGAACAATAGCAATTCCCATCAAGAATACGGCCGAGTTCATAATGACCGATCGTTTATGGAGCTTTTGAAACCGGTCATGCACTTCCAAGTACCTCGGGGAATCTTCAGCCAAGCTTTTCATCTCCGTGCGGGCTTCCAGTGCCTGTGGTCTTATTACTCCACCGGCATAAACGGCCAGACCGAGCATTATGAGAAGAATAACGATTTTTAACAACGGTGAAACCCCAGGTTTTTCTTTAAACCATAAGATGCACGAGGTGATAAGAGCGATTCCGCCGCATATGTAGGCTATGAGATAGTATTTGGGGAAGATATCCGAAACTAGGTCTCCGGCTAAGTTACGGGGTAGGACTTTGAAAATGCTGGGCGCAGTAATCAGCGAAAAGAAAAATATGCTCCCTATCCAGAAGATTAGGGAGAGAAGGTAGAGAAATTTAAGCGTGACTTGCATTACCTATCACGGTTATTTGGGTTTATGGTCATTATACCAGTTTATAGTGAATAAATTAATTGCCCCCAAGATTTAATCGATACCTTTTAGGTATATTTAACTCTTATTGACAAAAATAGGCAATTTTGCTATAAGGATTATCGGTAGTAAACTCACCCTTTTGCAGTAGAGCCGAAAGTTGACTCAATCTAACTAATGAGGAGGGCTGAAATGGCGTATGAAGTTGAAGGTCGGCTTTTAGAAGTATGTACCTGCAATATCCTCTGCCCATGCTGGGTAGGAGAAGACCCGGACCTAGATTACTGTGACGGTTTGCTGGGATGGCATGTGGATAAAGGAAATGTTGAAGGGGTGGACGTCTCGGGACGTTCCATTGTAATGCTATGCCACATTCCCGGTAACATCCTTAAAGGGAATTGGTCTGTACGTGTCTATATTGACCAGAATGCGACGGATAAACAGAAAGAAGCGCTCTTGAACGTTTGGTCTGGAAAGCTTGGTGGACCTATTGCCGATATGGCTAAGCTCGTGGGAGAAATTGTATCGGTGGAAAAGGTCCCGATAACATTTGATATCAAGGGTGCTAGCGGAACTATTAAAGTTGGGGATGGAATTGAAGCCTCGCTAGCTCCGTTTAAAGGCTTAACGGGAAAAGAGTCGGCGATTCACGATACCATTTTTACCACAATTCCTGGTTCTCCTGCATATGTGGGCAAGGCATCGAATTATAGAGCCAAAGTCCCTGGATTCGATATTGACCTAAAAGGCCACAACGCAGTATCCGGTTCTTTTCGTTTTAAAGCTTAACCGAGCTTACAGTCATCTGGAGATACTCAAATCTTCCTGATGGCTTAGGCGTCTAATCAGGTAATAAACACCATGAAATTGTAGGGAACTCATACTTGTACTGAGCCCTTCGACTTCCCCAGGATAGACTCGGTCGAAGCATATGCGTTCCTAAGCTAGCATGTGTAAATGAAATACACTGCTGATCATATCTTGTGGGGTTAATATTAAATGTCAATGTTCAGAAGCTCGGTCCCTCCTGCTGTCGAGCGCACGGCATTGTTTTTTTCGATTTTAATACTCGTTTTGGGTGCTTGGATAGCTCTTTGGCTCACCGAGGACTCGGTTAACAGCTTATTTCATACCCATAATTTAGGTCATCATATCCACTCATCGAGCTCATTTATCCTGCTGTTCGTATTAGGCTGGACGGTTATGACAGTAGCCATGATGCTGCCCACGAGTCTTCCGGTAATTGCCACATTCCATACACTTGCGGGTAGTAGGCCTGACCGCCTGCTATTAGTGGCACTGGTAATAATTGGCTACTTAATAATCTGGGTTCTCTTTGGCATATTGATCTACCTCGGATATCAGTTATTGCACTGGGTATTGGGTAATATACCATGGCTCGGACATCAAGAACTGGCTGGCGCTCCCTTCCTGCTGATTCTCGCCGGTGCTTTTCAGTTTACGTCACTAAAATATAGATGTCTCGACAAGTGCAGGTCTCCTTTCAGCTTTGTTATAGAGCATTGGCAGGGACGCAACGAAAAATGGAATTCGTTTCGTCTAGGTGTGGATCACGGTGTTTTCTGCGTTGGTTGCTGTTGGGCCCTCATGCTCCTCATGTTTGTCGTAGGTTTCGGCAGTCTCGGCTGGATGTTTATATTGGCTATAGTAATGGCAATAGAGAAGAACACATCATGGGGCCGTCGGTTCAGTAAACCGCTTGGCATTATTTTGATCGGTTTGGGTGTCTTACTATTAGGTCTAACCTAATAATAATTTTGTTAACTGCTTCTAAGCCTTATTTTTTCTTGTGGATTCCCGCTTCACTTCCTGGCAAAGAAGTTAACTGCCTGAACATACAGGTCCTTAGACACCTTAACCTCGGCAGAGGTATTTTTGAAGCAATCAAAACGTTCCAGAATCTTTCCATCAGACAAACCGACAGCCGAGCTTATTTCGAATAGTTCCGGTTCCGGGAGTGAACCCCCAATACATGCTGCCCATAACTCAGGGCTGCTGCGTGCATCGAGCTTTAGCTCCCTCTGCACCACCACGTCTGCCAGGAATAAGCGCCCTCCGGGTTTGAGCACACGGACGATTTCTTTGAACACCTTTTCCTTATCCGGTGAGAGGTTGACGACTCCGTTAGAGATGACTACGTCAACACTTTCATCTTCGACCGGCAATTCCTCCATGAATCCCTCACGTATATCCACAATGTGTGAAAGCCCTGCTTTCTCGGCGGAAGCTTTGGCATAGTCACGCATAGCCTTGGTCATATCTACACCGATAGCCTTGCCATTGGGCCCTACCTTTTTTGCTGCAAGAAGTAGGTCCATACCGGCGCCACAGGCGTGGTCAAGGACGGTCTCTCCGGGCTGGATCCTGCCAATGCGATGCGGGTTGCCAACACCGGCAAAGCGGGCTGTACACTCTACGGGTAACGATTCAAGTTCCTTTCTATCGTAATTAAGGAACTCGACGGCATAATCCAGACCACGGTGAAAGTGAAAGTCGCCCTGGGGCTCGTGGGCTACCCGGTCATATGTTTCATGTACCAACTCACGTAAGCGGATTACATCAAATCCTACAGGACATTTGACTGCCATCTTTCTAATCCTCCTTAATATACAAATTATGGGCTATGATAAAGGCATGCTGTAGGTCGGGTGTTAGCCCTTATATAGCATGCCGTTTTTATTTTACGATGTCTCTAGGCTAATCGAGACGGGGACGGGATTCATCACGCTATTTGCAGCCGGCGATCTCTTCTGGGCCAGGTCGATAAGTTCTTCCAGCTTCTCCCTCGGCGCATCCGATTTAACTTTGAATTTCACCCGGATTCGCTCATAGCCAACCTCTGTCCGACCAGGCAGCCCGAGCATTCCACGGAGGTCGAGGTCGCCTTCATAGGAGGATTCGATCTCGTCTATCTTAACACCATGAACCGCAGCGTAGTACACAAAAGTGGTGGTTATGCAGCCGGCCATAGCATGAAGTATAAACTCCACCGGGTTTGCTCCGTTATTCTCTCCCAGAAGGACGGGAGGCTCATCGTTGTCAAAAACGAATGGTTTCTCTCTTGAGGTATCCTCCTGGCCAGCGCCGTAAAAATCTTTAATGGTCGACCGGTTGTGTCCTCCGATTAGCCATTTATTGGAGGCGCGGAATTTAAACTTGGCCACCTCCGCATTCTCCTTGATTAGCTCTATGGTGTCTACGAGCTTACTGACGTTAACACCATTTAAAACAACTTCTTCCACCTTGCTTGCTGTTGCTTGTTCTGACATTTTACTTTACCTCCTTTTTTGAATTTTTTGTTGTCAAGAACTATTGATATATAAGTGCATGTTGCGTGCCATGTTTACCTTATTCATAAATATTTAATGATTGTAAATGATTACGTCAAATTTAGGGTGCAGGAAAGATTTGTGAGATTTCGCAATTTGCGAGATCTCGCAAATTAAATTATCGAGATTTCATAAATGGGGATAATAAGACACGCGAACAGTCTGAGATGTAATTGAATCCTTCACATGACTTTTTTCTGTTCACCAGTGAATATCTGCCACTGTCATTTGTCATTCTGAGCCGCCCTTCGGCTGGCTCAGGGTGTACTAAGCGGCGAAGAATCTAGATCCTTCACTGCCGCTCAGGATGACAGAAAAACGTGCATTGACTCTTCGCAGAGTCTATTTCTTCGCTCTATTCAGGACAAGCTCTGAATGTAATGAAAGGCTCAGGGTGAACGTTTTTTTATATTTTTTAGCGGTTTTATTATATCGGATGTGAATCCGCTCATTCCTTCGTTGTACTCAGGACAGGCTCTGAGCAGGGTCGAAGGATGAGATAGGTTGTCCTTCGACTGGGCATTTGGAAAAGTGAAATCGTCTTGTTAGAGGTGACCTGCTGATGCCGTGTCCGTTTTGATTAGATTAAACCCTTGCAATTTAAATTTTATATAAGAAACTCGACTGGTTCTTCTTAAATGAGGGAGGGCGAGCGCCTTTCTAATGTCCAGGGAAAAGCCCTGATATCCTTTCTCATAGCGGAGATACCAGAGTAAAATCAATACGCTCGATACGGTATAAAACCCGTGGAGAATCCAAATGGGCCCGAAAGGCATCGCTGATATATAAAGCCAATGTATCAGGTTGGCCAAGTTATTCATGATGATATATGTATAGCTGTAGGACCGCAGATTATGGGTCCTTGCTGCTTTAAGCAACATGGGGATGTTGCTTAAGGTAAAAACGGTCGTCGAGATTGTGCCTGCTATCATTCCCGGTTCCATTGCTCAATCCTGAAAGCCTTCCAACTCTCCTTACAAAACTTCAGTTAAATCGGTTCTCATCAGCTACAACAAGGTAATTGCAGAGATCATGCCAATTCCACCGAGACAGTTTATTTAACGAATATGATGAGTTACGGTACTTATGATAGCTGGATGCAAATTGCGAGATTTCGCAAATCATGGGATTTCGTGAGGGAATTTGCGGGATTTTACAACTCCGTTAGTAATAATAGAATGAGGGGTAAACAGAATGAGTGAAAAGGAAGATATCGGATTTTGAATTACACCCTTCGACGGGCTCAGGGTGATCGGTAATTGTGTGTACCTTGAGTAAACAGCCGTTCGTGCTGAGCCCTTCGATAGACTCAGGACAGGCCTCTCGAAGCACGAGATTTTATATAAGCGATTAAAAGCTTGTGACTATCTAGGCCGTTTTATTCCAAGAGCCTTCATGCGCGAGCTTAGGGTAGATGAATTCATGCCAAGCAATCTGGCTGCACCGTTCTCGCCGGAAACACGCCAATTGGTTGCCTCCAGAGCACGAATCAGGTTCTGCCTTTCCAGTTCTTCGATTTCATGAATAGTACGAATTCGTTCGGTTTGCTCTTCCGCTAGAGCGGTCGTTGTTGTTGAAATAACTTTATCTATTTCCGGCAGGGCACGGTCTAGATTTAGCCGACCGCCTTGGGAAGTTATTACTGCCCGCTCGACTACGTTTTGCAGCTCACGCACATTTCCGGGCCAATTATAGGATTTCAAGCGTTTGATGTCCCGGTCAGAAAGGGGTTCGATGGTGCGTCCCATTCTCCGTGCGAATCTTTGAGCAAAGGTGGAAGCAATCAAGACGATATCGTCTTCGCGCTCCCGAAGAGGAGGCACCTCGACAGGGAATACGTTCAGCCGATAATAAAGGTCCTTCCTAAAATCCCCGTTCTGCACCGCCTTATGTAAATCACGATTGGTTGCTGCTATTACTCTAACATCAACCTTTTTGGTGTGAGAGCTGCCCACCGGTTCGAATTCTCCCTCTTGCAAAACGCGTAGGAGCTTAACTTGGAGGTCAAGCGGAAGCTCACCGACCTCATCGAGGAATATTGTTCCCCCGTCTGCCAGTGAAAAACGTCCTTCTCTTTTCTTGGTGGCCCCGGTGAATGCACCCTGCTCGTGGCCGAAGAATTCACTCTCCATAAGCGTGGCCGGGATGGCGGCACAGTTCACCTTGATGAAGGGTTTATCGCGTCGTCTGCTTGCAAAATGAATTGCCCTAGCGATAAGCTCTTTCCCAGTGCCGGTTTCACCTAGAATTAGCACTGTGGAGCCTGTGTCCGCTACTTGCGCTACATCCTGTAATACTCGGAGCATCGGTTCGCTTTGACCGATAATCTCATCAAGGTTGAGAAGTGCCTTTAGTTCCTCTTTCAGGTATTCGGTTTCCACGGTCAGCGAGCGAATCTTCTCCTCGGCCTGGATACGTTCGTTGACGTTACGGAGTATTAGCGTGTAGTAAATTTTTTTCTGCATCTCAAATTGTGAGATCGTAGCCTCGGCTTGGAATTGTTCGCCCTCCGCACATATGACCTGAAGGCCGCCGGCAATCCACAGATAACGTCGGGCTTCGGGAAGGTCATTAAGTTCCTTGATGAGCTTATCCAGTTTTTCAACGTCTTTATCCCCGAGAAACCGTTTAAAAAACAGGCCAAGGATTTCGTCTTTTGGGCATTTGAATATCTTTTCTGCGGCCGGGTTCACCAGTGTTACTCTGAGGTCCTGGTCGAGTTGAATAATCGCATCCATGGCGCTGTTCACTAACTGTTTCAGTTCCTCTTCTCGCTTTCTTACCTCTGCTTCGGCACGAAGGCGTTGCAATTCCGCAGCGGCACGGGCGGCAAAGATGCGGAATAGGGCCAGGGCCTTTGGGTCCTCCGGCATGGGCTGTGTGTCGATGACCGCTAAATGTCCGAGGACGCGCTCGTCAATGTCCAAAAGCGGAAAACCCATGTAGCTGACCGCTCCGGCTTTGGGAAGGTCCGGGTCTTTGGGATAAAGCTCCACAACCTTCTCCGGTATATGGATTAAGCAGGTGTTTTCGACGACCGGCTCGCAAGGCGTTCCGGATATGTCGTATTCATAATCAGGTACAAATTGCCCATCGAGCCAGAAGGCCAGAGCACGTAATCGGCGAGATTCCTCTAAGTACTCTGTAACCCAGGCTCCGTGCACTCTTAATGCCTTGGCCAGGTTTTCCACTAGGGCGGAAAAAAAGCGTTCTCCTGTCTCGGTAGCCGTACCCTCTAAAATGGAACCAAGGGTCGCCGCATCCTGGTCAAATCCGCTTAGATTGATTTTTTTGCCCCTGACCATACTCTTGAGATAGAACCAAAGAGGATCAAGCGTGGAACGAGGTTTCTTTTATACCCGTCATCACACGCACGTCTTATTCTCGGTTTTTGAGGGAATATAATAAAGTTAATATTTGTATATTACAACGAAGATAATTGAGATATCCGATAGGTTATTATCGGAATCAAGATTGATTACATCGGGTCAGGTTATATTTCCTGGAGTATTTTCAATACCTTCGTTCTAGAATCAGGAAGGAGCGAAGGATCTAGAAATAAATAAGGGCTCGTGGGTTTGCTCCATAAGTATTTTTGCTATTTTATCAGGCGATAAAACCGGAAAAAGAAGTTTTCGATCGGCAAAATCTCCACACCTTTAAACCCGGCCTCTTCCGCATAACGCTTTAAGATGCCCGGCCGCATAACAGCGCCTGTTCCTGCGGAGGGTTGCTCAGCCATTCCAACCGGAAGACAATGAAGGACACTAAAGCCGTAGAAGAACCATTCTACGTCATTGCCTTCGGGCGTGAAGCGTTCCTCGACCCGTTCATCCATGACCAGTACTACACCTTTCTCATTGGTGAGATTTCTCATTCCCCGCAAAGCAGTGACCGGATTGGACATATCGTGAACACACTCAAAAGCAGTAACCAGGTCATAGTTTCCGGCAACCGTCGGGTCTCCAGCGTCGCGTATCTGGAATTTCACGCGGTCCGAAACACCCGCTTCTTCGGCGTTTTTGCGTGCAAGGAGTACCGAGGGCTCGTCGAGGTCGAATCCGTCTACGAGTACTTTGGGATAAGTCTTAGCAATACCTATGCTCGACCAACCGGCGCCGCATCCGATATCTGCGATACGTGCGGGTGGGTCTGACTCCAAACGGGTTTTGAGCCCGGGAATAGCCGGGAGCCACTCCGTTCCCAATTGCTGTAAGAACATGGCCCGGTTCATACCGGCTTGTCCCTCGTAGAGGTTTGCTCCATATTCATTGTAGGGAACGCCACCGCCAGTGCGGTATGCATTCAATAAAGATTCAAGCGGTTTCACCGCTCCTATGGTAATTTGAGCGAGAGGGGCGAGATAGTTGAGGCTGTCCCGCTCGACCAACACCTCTGCATGCCCCGGGTGAATTTTGAATTTGCGATGCTCGGCGTCTGCTTCCGGGTTCTGGACCTGAAGGATTCCTGCCACCGTTTGTTGCTCGAGCCATTCACGTACGTAGCGTTCGTGGGTGTCAGTCTTGGAAGCGAGTTCACTAGATGTCAAGGGGCCATGTTTTGCAAGGGCTTTATAAAAACCCAGCATATCCCCGATGTAAATGGTAAAGATATCAAATACACCCGAGGCTGATTTTAGTAACCTCTCCACAAAGGCGTCTCGTACCTGATTTATTACTTCGGTCGAAGTTTGTTTCTTCTGGTGCATAATTACCTCCTTTGCTAATTGTTTCTATTAGCGAGCCACTAATTAAATTATGATAGAATTAATCCATAAAGTGCGCCCTTCAACACACTCTGGGCGAACGCCTTTTAATTAAGCCGTTCGTTCTGAGTAAGTCGAACCATGAACGGCTTGGTTGGTTAATTATTGCCTATTCGGCATCTATGATCTTGCTTCAAACACTAGATTAAAAGGGGTAGCCGTAGCGCGGCGGAATCTACTGAAGCCTCCTTTCATTACTACTTCGCGTATTCTGGCCTCTCCAGCTTGAGCGCCTAGTGCAAGACCCACGTCCTGGTCCAGTGAGCAAGGGGTACATACAAGTGTAGATGCGGAATAATAGGCCCGTCCGACCGGGTTCAGGTTGTCTTCTACCCGGTCCCCGGCATAGGGCTCCACAATCATCCAGGTACCGTTTTTCTTCAGTGTCTTGAGCACGTACGCCGCAGTGCCTACAGGGTCGCCGAGGTCGTGAAGGCAGTCGAAGAAGGTTACTAAATCGTAATTTCTCCCTAAGTAGGATTTGGATGAAGCTACCTCAAAATTGACTCGGTCTGACACCCCAGCCTCTTCGGCTCGTTTCCGGGCCGCCTTGATCGACTCATCATGAAAGTCAAAGCCAATAAAGGTAGAGTTTGGGTAGGCCTGAGCCATGAGTACAGTGGAAGCACCGTGGCCACAGCCGACATCGGCTACGCGAGCGCCTTCTTTTAGCTTAGCTTCGACTCCGTCCAGTGCCGGGATCCAGGAACTGACCAGATTGGCGGCATACCCGGTCCTGAAAAAACGCTCCGTACCAACAAAGAGCCCCTCGTCGTGCTCATCCCAGCCGATACCCTCTCCGGTGCGAAAAGCCTTGGCTAGCTTGGGCTCGATCCTGGTTCCGGCCAATGCGGACTGAAATGCCCCAATTATAAATGCGGGGCTGTTCTCGTCGGCAAACATTAAGGCTTGTTCTTCCGATAGGCTATAGCGGTCGGTCTCCGGGTGGTAAGTTACATATCCTCCGGCGGCTTGTGCCCGGAGCCACTCGCGTACATAGCGCTCGGAGGTGCCGGTGTGCTCAGCAAGCTCTCCAGAAGTGAGCGGCCCGAAGTTGGCCAGCGCCTTATACAATCCGAGCTTGTCACCGATTACCACCAAAGGAGCATTCCAGGTTGCCCCGAAGTCAACAATAGCCTTACCTAAAAGTTGATGAAGAGTTTCTTCATTGATAGCCATTTTATCAGTTCCTCCTTTAGAATTTTTTTTACTGGAATTACGCTATCGTTTAATCTTTGTCATTTTTTACATAGTTTTTGCTTTTGATCTCTATCGCTACATCGGAAAGACTTTGCAATAAGACGATTCCTTTTTTAGTGATAACAAATTCCTCCCCCGACTTTAGAATGTGGTCATTTGCATCACCCTCTTGTGTAACCCATATAGTTCCGGTCACACGCGAGATCCTTATTTCTTTTCCGTCTACGTCTATTTTAAAAAGTGAATTCGCTTTGAGCTGAATTTCGGTTGTTTCCTCTGCGATTTATTCTCGGTTGAGCGAAAGGAAATAACGTTTGAATCCCTTCGGTAAGCGTTTATTTGTGTCGACCTTCCCACAAAGAACTCAGCCGAGTTTGGCAGGACCAGTAGGTTATTCAAATATTCCGTGTATTTCTTGAAGCTTAAAAGTGCCATTTTGTTTCCCCTTCATGGTTTGAATTTCTTCTTCTTTTTATCTTTTAAACGAATGCAAAGGGTATGCCAAAACGAGAAAACCTGTTTTAACTCTTTCTAACTGATTTTAATCACTCTATTTTTGGCTTATTTCTCTTTTTATTTGTTCGTTATTCTTTCGTGTATAGTCGAGAAATATCACGGCCGTGGTGAAATATCTCGGTTTGGAATGATCGAACCGGGATTGAGAGTTTCCCTGCCCTTAAAATGCTGAAGCGACAAACTGGGTTATACCCGGTAAGCGTGAGGCTGAATCGCTTCAAAAGGTGCTTCGCAAGGTGGAGCAGGTAGCTCCTACCGATGCTACAGTTTTAATAGAAGGGGAGTCCGGCACCGGAAAAGAACTGATTGCGCATGCGATTCATTCTTTGAGCCAGCGTAAGGATCGCCCGCTGGTCAAAATTAACTGTGGGGCAATCTCGGCAGGGCTGGTAGAGAGTGAGTTATTCGGTCATGAGAAGGGGGCGTTTACCGGGGCGGTGCAGCGAAGAGTGGGACGATTCGAGTTGGCCGACGGCGGGACTATCTTTTTAGACGAAGTTGGTGAGCTTCCACTAGAGACTCAGGTCAAGCTTCTGCGAGTGCTTCAGCAGGGAGAATTTGAGCGGGTTGGTTCTTCTCAAACCTTAAAAGCGGATGTGAGGGTTATTGCCGCCACTAATCGGGATATGAAGAAAGCCGTTCAAGAGGGCGGCTTCAGACAAGACCTTTATTACCGGCTCAACGTCTTTCCGATCTTTATACCTCCGCTCAGGGAAAGGGTTGAGGATATTGAGCATTTGGTAAGGTATTTCACGGACAAGTACTCCAAGAAGCTGGGAAGGAGAATAGAAGCAATACCTCAAAAGACAATGGACGTACTTACTTCTTATCATTGGCCCGGGAACATCAGGGAGCTTGAGAACGTAATCGAACGGGCTGTTATTCTCACTCATGGAACAGCACTTAAGATTGACGACAGTCTAGACTTGATGCCTGATGTGAATATGGGTAATTCCAATAGCAAGAAGCTTGAGGATATAGAACGTTTTCATATATTAAAAACACTCGAGGAAACCAAATGGGTAATAGACGGTAAACGCGGGGCGGCATCCATACTGGGGATGAATTCCGGCACCCTGAGGTCCAGGATGAAGAAGCTGGGTATTAAAAGACCACAGCATGATATTTGACTTGTGTCAGGCAATGGCGGAGCGACGGGTTGTTTCCCCGGCAACTTCTTGGCTGACTACCACTCGGTTGCGGCCCTCGTGTTTGGCCCGGTAGAGAGCTAAGTCGGCTGCCCTTAGGACAGTTTCCATTGTTGAGCCGTTTAACGGAAAGACCGCCACCCCTAAAGACAAGGTCACACCGTTCAGGGTTTGGTTGTTATCCTGCACTTTAAGGTACCTTACTCGTTCTCGCAGTTGCTCAGCTCGCTGCCGGGCGTCTTCCACCGAGACGTCCGGAAGAATGAGCGTGAATTCTTCACCGCCATAGCGGCAGGCTATATCTGCTCCGCGTATATGTGCTTTAAGGAACTTTCCTAATTCATGAAGAAGGGCGTCACCCGCGGCATGACCATGGGTATCGTTAAACTTCTTAAAGTGGTCTATATCCAGCATTATTATTCCGAGTGAAGTCCCCTTGCGTTCGGCACGGTATATCTCGCGTTTCAGGGATTCTTCCAGGTAACGCCGATTGAAGAGACCGGTGAGCGGGTCCCGGATGGCCTGGTTATGCAGGGTCTCCCGCAGTTTTAAATTGGCTAGGGCCAGCTCGACTTGTCTGGCGAAAGCTATGGCCAATTGCTGCATAATGGGTTCCTTGGATAGTTGCAATATTTCCTTTGACTGGTGGACGTTGTCAGGGCTTTTCAACAGACACAATGTCCCCAGGGCCTTGCCCTGCGACATCATGGGCACACATAGGTAACCATCGGAAGGAGGATGAGTAATATGCCTGCAGACGGGCTCGGAGCCGGAGTTCCCCACTGCATGTGCTTTCCCACGCCTTAGTGCCCAACAATCCTCTGGTGCGAAGATGGATTCAGTAGGTGAAGATTCACCCCATGCGGCAACGGTTTCTACATTATTTTGCGAGTCATCGAGTATACACAGGGCGCCGGATTCTCCTGGGAATAGCTGTTGGGCAAACTTGGCGATAATATCGTAAGCCTCTTCGACATTAAGGCAGGTTTGGAGCAGGTCCCCCATCTCATTAAGCAGGGTTCTGTTGTGGCTTCGGTGTTCAAGCTCTTTGACCGAAGCCATGAGTTTTTCGTTAGACTGCTGTATTGCTTGCTCCGCCCGTTTACGCTCGGTTATGTCTTCAATCATGGCCAGGTAATAGAGAGGGTTTCCATCACTGTCAAGTATGATAGAGGCGGTCAGAGTAACCCAAATAACCTCTTTGTTTTTCTTGATGTAACGTTTATCCATTTTGTAGCGGGTTATCTCCTTTCGCGCCAACTGCTCGGCGTATCGTATATCTGTATCGATATCCTCTGGGTAGGTAATGTCCGGGAACGTGAGTGCGGTAAGTTCTTCTTCCGTGTATCCGACCATCTGGCAGAGCGTATGGTTAACCCTGGAGAACCGATAATCCAAACCGACAATGGCCATGCCCAAGGGGCCATCTTCAAAGATCTTACGCAGTCTTTCTTCTCTTTCTCTTAACTCCTCTTCTCGTTTTTTCATTTCCTCAAACATCCTGGCCTTGGCTATGGCTGTTCCAATCTGAGTCCCCAGGGCTATGAGGAAATCAAACTCTTGTTTGGTGAAGGAGGTCTTCTCTGAACTGGAAAAATGTATTACTCCTATTACCTCATTGTGTTCTGATTTTATAGGGATGGATAGGAGCGCACGTTGTCCCAAGGCCTTACCAGCGGGCCCGACCGGACTCGATGGGTCTGAGGCATCTTCCAAGTAACTTAACTCTCCGCTTTCAATTACCCTCCAGGTATTACCCTTTGGGTATGCTATTCTTCTAGCCCTTTTTAGGTAATCCTCGGGATAGCCATGATGGAATTGTAATACTGCCTCCCTTCGATCCCCTTCTCCCTCCACCAAATATAAGGCCATTAGGTTGAAGAGTTTCAAATTTTTGGTTGAATCTGTTAAGATTCTGTAGGCATTATTTAGCTCGATGGACTTATGTATTTCCTGGGAAATCTTGCTCAAGATGGATAAATCTCTATTTCTTTCTTCTAGGGTTTGTTGATACTCTCTAAGCTCCCGGGTGGTAGCTTCGAGCTCCTCTTCTCTTTTTTTCATCTCCTTTAACATCTTGGCCTTTACTATGGCCGTCCCAATTTGATTGCCCAGGGATGAAAGGAAATCAAATTCATACTGGGCAAAAGAGGTACTCTCGGAGCTGGAAAAGTGTATTACCCCTACAACCTCGTTCTGTTCTGATTTTATAGGGATGGATAAGAGCGCACGTTGTCCCAAAGCCTTACCAGCGGGCCCGACCGGACTCGATGGGTCTGAGGCGTCTTCGTGGAAAACCAGTTCGCCACCCTCCATCACCTTCCAGGTGTAGCCGGTTGGGTATGGGATTCTACCAACCTTCTTTACGTAGTCCTCGGGATATCCTCTTTGGATCTGTAGCACCGCTTCCCTTTTGTCTCCCTCTCCCTCCACCAGATAAAGGGACATAAGGTCAATAAATCTCAGGTCTGCGGTTCTCTCTAGTACAGTTCGGTAAGTTGTATCTAAATCAACAGACTGCTGTACATCCTGTGAGATCTTGCTTAGGATAGATAAATGTATATTTTTTGCTTCCAGGTTTTTCTGATGTTCTTCTAGCACCCGAGTAGCTGTTTCTAGTATCTCTTCCGACTTCTTGCGCTCGGTCAGGTCAACCATTATTCCGATGAGTTCTCTGGGTTCATCGTTCTCCACCAGGACCCGTATTATGTCTCTCAGCCAGACCACCCGGCCGTCGGCGGCGATCATCCTGTACTCAAAAGCATGGGGTTTCTTCTCTCTCGTGGCCTCTTTGCAGAAGGATAAGGCCCATTCCCGGTCCTCCGGATGTATGTGATCTTGCCAGAAGTGTGGTTCGCTAAGCCACCTCTCGGTGGGATATCCCAAGAGCGCTTCCGCTTCTTTGCTGACGAACGTGAATTGGAACGTTTGTGCGTCCGCCCGCCAGACGATAGCTTGGACGGTTTCAACCAGTTCGCGGTATCGAAGTTCAGCCTTGCTGAGCGCCTCTTCCGTATGCCTGCGTTCGCTGATTTCTTTTATGAGTTCGTCTCTTTGCTCAAAAAATCTGTTTATTAATTGTGCTAACTGGCCGAATTCCGTTCTGTCCTTTTGCAGGTCCTTTATGATTGAGGAGTCTTCCTGGTCTAAACTCCTGAATATAGATTTTAGAGGGATGCTTACCCAGCGCATTATGAAAATAAAGAGAAGGACGAAAAGGACAAACGAAAAGAGGGTGTATAGAAGGGAGTAGCGATCCGATGCACGGTTTAGCTCCTTAATGAACGGATACTCAGTCCTGACATTAATCTGCGCCACTGGTTTGCCATCCCAGCCGGTCAATACTCTTGAAAATGAGATTACACCTTCGGTTCGGCTCCCCCCGGATGTTTTCGTTTCTTCAAAGGGTGTTATGATTATAGTGCTCTCGGTTAATCCGGCGAGCTCATTCATGTAGCCCTCGTTCCATAAACGTCCAACGAATAGATAGCCTTGGGGTGGAGTCTTTCTATCAACGTCGTTAGATGGGTGAATCGTAGCCCCCCGTACTTCCATGAGACCTTCCGGGGTATTCAGAAAGAAATGATTGAAACGCCTTTGCTCAAACACCTTGCCAAGCGATTCATCTGGCAATGGTATCTTCTCACCTTTTATCTGTTGGTCTTTCCATTTGGTGACGGAATAGACAAGCGTGCCGTCAGTCCTGTAAACCCACATTGCATCTACCTTATAACTGGTTAGACTAGTATCCAGTATATCGGCCGCCCAGGTTTTGTCCCGAGTTTTCAGAAAATCAACCATTTCATCCCAGTAAGTGTAATCAAAAGCTAGCGTTTCCAGGGATTCCCCTTTGAGCTCCAGGAATTTATCAAAGGATTCTTTTCTTTCTTGTTTTTCTACCGAGTATAGAGATTCAATCCCTTTTACTTCCCAAAGCCTCAGGAAACTGAGTCCGGCCACAAAAGCGCCTATGACTAGGAATAGTAAGAGTAAGATTTTTGTCTGAATTTTCATGGCTAAAACTCCATTCCTATAGCCAGACCGACATTTAAAATCGTTGGGTCGTCCAGCTCGTCACGTAAGTCGCCGTCAAGAATAGCACTAATCTCAGCGTGAGGCCGAATATAGAGGAATTCCTTCGGATAATAGGTAAGGGATAACCCGCCCCCCAAAACGTTTAAGGCGTTTTTGGATAACCCTATGTTCACCTTATTAAACTCCGCCGAGGCCCATCCCAGGCTGGCGGAAAAGTCTAATAATAGTTCCGGCTTGAATTCGTGCTGGTAAGATAACCCGGCGTCGCCAAAGTAAGAGCCTCCATACTCAACGAAATCAAAAATCTGGTCGGTGAAAACGTTAATAGACCCGATGGGATAAGAAAACGTAAGCGACGCTTCTGCCGTGGCCGGGGCGTCTTCCTGGTTAGGGTAGAGGTAAACTATGACTGACGGTTCTATGGTGATATCCTGCCACTCCCGGCTGTAATATAGAATCAAATTTATCTCGTTAAACTCACCCTGGTTGGGCTCGTCGTTGAGGACGAAGTTGCCCCATGCCTCTAATGTAAGGTCATAAGCCGATACCCAGACGGATGGCTGCATGACCGGTCCATCACTCAGGGCAATTCCCCGCCAAACATAGCGCGAGTTGAAGTCTAACTCTCCGCCATAGGCTAACGCCCAATTTTCTGTCTGGCTATCCGGATTTTCTTCCGCTCGACCGTTGAATGTAATGAACATGATTGTCATCGCCAATAAGCAGGTGTTCAGTCTGATCATTGAGTGATTTTCGTGCGTTCCCTATTTTCAAACGTCCGTTATACCGTATATGGCGGCTCCCCTCTTTAGCCCGTATTTGTATCCGTTAAATTCACTAGAGCTGCCCGTTTCTGCCATAATTGTCGATCTTAAACTGAACAACATGTGCCAACATTTTGCAAGAATTATGCCGTGATAATTTATCATGCTAACCTATCTAAATCATTTGAGTTTTCTTGGGACAGATGATAACTTGAATATGGCTCATCCCAAAACTGGTTAGGAGATAAAAACTAAGTACCAAAATTTGTTAGTAGAGGATACACCTTAAATCAAACGCCTTCAGTGGTTATTAAAGTTAGGAGAGATGAATTCTTCCGTGCTCTATATAGCAAACGTGACCAAAATAAGAGGTTGCCACGCCACCAAAAGACGGCGGCAATTACGAGGAGGGCAGGACATTGCGAGTAGTGGGAGTTGAGAGTAGGAGTGCTTTTGGGTGTCATTGCGAGGAGTGAAACGACGAAGCAATCCCTTGAAAAGGCAAGATTGCTTCGCTGTCGCTCGCAATGACATGGAAAGAAGTCAAGGAACCGCAATGCTCACAGTTGAGGAATAAAAGAAATCTTCTGGAACAAAAGGATTAAGTTTATGATAAAATGGCTAAACTGTGTTTAATCGTAATTAACAGTGGAGGTAACGATATGCCATTTAATTCAAAATTCACACGCCTAGAGTTGTTAAAGTTATCTGGACTAACTGCTATAGGAGTAGCATACATTGATTTGATGCATACTCTAGCGTTTGTTGCTAAAGCCAGCCAAAATAATCCTACTATCAACGGCGATGAAGCTCTCCAAAGATTGATCGAGGGGAATAAACTTTACGCGTCTGGAAGACCTGGCCATCCCCATCAGACGGAAGAGCGGCGGATTGAAGTAGCTTCAGGGCAGAAACCCATCGCCGTGGTTCTGGGGTGCTCGGACTCGCGCGTGCCGCCCGAGGTTATTTTTGACCAGGGGTTGGGTGACCTATTTGTGGTGCGCGTGGCCGGTAATATCGTGGACAGCGCGGTTCAGGGCAGCATAGAGTACGCTGTTGCAGAATTGGGCGTCCCGCTTATCGTGGTGCTAGGTCATCAAAGATGCGGGGCGGTAAAAGCGACAGTTGAAATCGTAGAAAAAGGGGGCCAACTGCCCGGGCAAATCGAGGCCATTGCCGATAGAATAAAGCCGGCGGTCGAAAGCGTTAAACATTTACCCGGGGATATTTTGAATAATTCAATCAAAGCGAATGTGGAGATGGTGGTGGGGCAACTGAAAAACTCCGAACCTATTTTAGCTAAGCGCATAAAAGAGGGCAAGCTGAAGGTTGTAGGAGCAACTTATGGATTGGATAATGGAATAGTGAATTTTCTTGCATGACAAGTCAACACGAATTTACACAAATCTTATTCGTGTTTATCTGTGTCCATTCGCGGCAAAGTTTGCTTTAAATTATTCCAAACCTCTCCAGACCAGGGGCTTTTAGGAAACTTCCGAAGCCAATCTACTTTCTTGAAATAATTCTCGCAGTACCAGCATGGGAAATAATCTAAGTCCTTAAAATCACCACCACCGTGACGCTCTAGCTTCTCCTTGTGGAACTTCCTGTTAGCCTCAACTAAACGTTCATAAGCCTCAGAGAAACTCATTTCGGCTAAACTGCCTATAATATCTTCATTTCCCACGTCACCACCATGGCTGGACAGATGACAGCATTTTGTGACATTACCCCGCCAGTCTATGTTAAATTCCTGCATCTGCAGGGGCGCACAAGGAAAGAGATCAGTAGTATAGTACCCAGGCGCCATAACAATTGGCATGGGAGAGTTTTTCTGGAGTTGCCAAATTGTAGATTCTACCTCCCTTTGCTCCTCGGGAGAGAGACCGAGATTTTGAACTGTGGTTAAAGGAGTAGGCAGAAGATGGCTGAACCTCAGACCCCTGCTTCCTAGCTTTGTAGCAAGCTCTGCCATCTCTTCTACCTCACCACGGTTGTGGGATGTAATTACCATGTTAAAGGTGAATGGAATATTCTTCACCACACAAATACTTATAGCTTTCATTACACGGCGATATGAACCTCTTCCACGAAGCCTATCATGTGTATCTTCTTTGGCGCCATCAAGACTAAACGTAATCCCTGCAAGTTTATTACGATAGGGGAGTATATTTTTATAAATCTTCGTGAAGTTCTGACCGTTAGTGACAAAGCTGAATTTGTATCCGGCTTCATATACCATCTTAAGAATTTCTATAAATCTGGGATGTACTGTCGGGTCTCCGCCGGTGAATGAGAGATGATCAAAGCCGTAAGCCTTAGCATTCAGGAGGATCTTTTCAATAATCTCTATCTTCAGGTCACCGTCGGCGCTGTGCCTTCCATCAAAGCAGTGCGTGCAGCTTAAGTTACAACGATTTGTAAGCTCTATTACTATCCTTGCCATTTTATTACTAGGTAGCCACGAATAAACACGGATTTACAGTATAAATTATGCACAACTCACGATTCATGATACATGATGGATCTTTTTATCCTGCATCATGCATCTTGTATCTTGCATCCTATTTATTTCCATTCGTGCTCATTTGTGTCAATTTGTGGCTAAATCTAAAAGAATTTCAGAAATCCTCTCCGACTCCTCATACAAATCACGCCCTGCGAGGAGTTTATAACTCGAAGTCTGATATGCAAGTCTTTTAAGAACCTCCATTTGTTTAATTACTATCTCCTTATCTACCATTATCCCTCCGCTGTTTTCAGCTAAAAGGACCAGAGCCTTCGTCCTATCAATCGGAATTAATTCACTCTTGTCATTAGATACTATCTCTGGAAATATCAGTGCTTTTGGAAAACAACTATGTCGAAATCTTCCGGGGTATATCTGCTTAATATCCAAAAATCTCTTCTGTTCATTAAAAGATGAAGGTTTATTAAGTTCCGGATAGCAATTGACCAGACTCGAATCAAATGAAAACCCTTTTAAAAATGCTATAGCTTCGATACCATCTAATGTGTGTCTGATGAGGGTGACATCATCCGATAGATACCCCCAGCCCTGCCTTATTAGGCTGAGCGCTGTCGTTGACTTACCCTTTCCAGTGTCTCCGACGATAAGAATCCCGACATCGTTCTTCACTACACCGTTTGCATGTAGCGCATATACGCCGTGTTGGCGAAGGAGCCAGAGCAGGGAAAGCATAAGAAAGTCCTGTTTGGATCTTGGGTGTCTTTCCCAGAAAGCAGAATCTAGTAACCCGATTCCTAGGCTAGTTCCAAGATCGAGTTGGAATAGAGAATCCCCACTTATTAAGTAATAGAAATTCTCGTCCTTAAAAACACGTAGGCAAGAGGAGGCATAAATTTCCTGAGCCGCTTCGGGTGCTTTAATATAAAAATCATTGTTTTTAAACCTCAAGGTTAGATTGTAGGAGTCGAGAACTGAAGCGTTTTTTGTCGTGAAGAAGTAATCATGAAATGCCCTGGTTATCTCCTCAGCAAGCTGCTGATTCTCATATTCGATCTGAACATTTAAATCAACGATGGAATAAAACTCTATGATTGACATTTATGTTAATTTTTCATCCTACAGGAGGTTCTTGATCTTCCGGAGGGGGAGTAAACCCGCCAAAGAAACCAGGTCCAGTAGTGGTCTTAGTAACATTCCCATGCTTTGTAAGCTTCGGCTCGATGAACGTTAATTTCGGCTCTGCAAATGGCTTCTTGTTTTGAGAAATATCTAACTTCTCCTCCTGCTCCTTTTCTTCGTCTACTTTCTCTGACATTTTTACCTCCTTAATCAAATGATTCCTGATACATGATACATGATGAATGCACTATCTTGCATCCTGTATCTTGTATCCTGCATTTACTGCACTATCCCCAATACATCTACAAAAAAACCGAATCTCTTTTTGTTTTTTAAGCATATAATGAATGGAACTCTTACAGATTCCCCAGGGCTAAACACTCCACTTGAAAAAATTGTTAATGTTGTTCCCACTCCCCCAGGCCCTCCATCGGCATTCAGTAGTAGGTTATCATTTGTTAATATTTTGACCTCGACAAGCATAAGGTCAGAGAGTCGTTCACTGCTTGTGTTTGTAAGCATTGCATCAAACATAAACTTCCCGACGAACCCAGGTGGACAATCAGTGGTATCAGAAGTGGTTTTGAATGTTGATTTGATAGGTTCAAATGTAACAAGGTTGTTAACAATCACTAGCTCTGGAAGAACAAACTCATCGGCTCCCATGTCTGGGGCAGGTCCAATAATCCTGGGGTTTCCATCAATGTCTGTGTCAGGAAGAGCTGGTGCAAGGGGGTCTCCTCTGTTTATGGCAAGGGAGCCTGACTTAAGGTGGATGTCTCCATTTGCAGCATCTACAAATAGAGGGTCTGCCATTATATTATTCCCGTTATTTATGTGTGGAAAGTTTGTGCATGGTGTTGCATCAGCAAAGCTGCTAAAGCAAGCAAAGAAATCATTATTAAAGAGATTTACAGGCGAGGCAGTACCATTCCCGTCTCCATCCTCATCTAGAAAGATGTCATTTCTGGCTATGTTACCCCTGATGATGTTGTTAAAGATATTGATAGTGGAGGTATCCTTAAAGGCACCTGCATTCAAACCTCCTCCATCTGTAGCAGAATTCAATGTCAAAGTGTTATTTGTTAATGTTATAGTTCCTGAACCAGTGGAGACATCGGCTCCACCTCCAAAAGCAATAAATGAAGAGGTAGCAGAGTTATTGTGAAATATATTATTTGTTAGTGTTATACCTCCCGAATCGGTGAAAACCTCAGCCCCGCCTGCAAAGGCGTTTACTGAAGAAGAATTAGAAGAATCAACAGTATTAATGCCAAATGTGTTTCCTGCTAGTTTTATAGTTCCTGAACCAGCACCAATCACAGCCCCACCTCCAAAAACGTCTGGAGTAGAAGAATCAGAAGAACGAACGGAGTTACTGACAAATATATTACTCGTTAGTGTTACATTCCCCGAATTTGTGAAAACATCGGTTCCACCTCCTTGAGCGTCTTGAGTGAATCCTTTAGAGGAATTAATAGAGTTGTTAGTAAATATGTTAACTGTTAGTGTTATAGTTCCTTCATCAGTCCTAACAGAAGCTCCGCCTCCAGAAGTGCTTCCTAAAGAAGAAGTAGCACGGTTCCTTGTAAATATGTTATTTGTTAGTGTTATAGTTCCATGACTAGTAAAAACATTAGCCCCGCCTCCGGAAGTAAAGAATTCAAAGGAAGAGTTAGACGAAGCAGAAAAGTTGTCGGTAAATGTGTTATCTTTTAATATTACATCTCCTGACTCAGTGAGAATATCGATCCCACCTCCAAAAGCGCTTTCTGAAGAAGACATCACAGAGTTACTTGAAAATCTGTTTTTTGTTAGTGTTACATCCCCTGAAAGAGTATCAATCTCGGCTCCCCCTCCAAAGGCGCTTCCTGGAAAAGTAGCAGAGTTATTAAAGAAAGTAGAGTTCTCAATAGTAACATTTGCAGAACCGGTGCAGACAAAAAGACCGCCACCAAATCCATCAGTACTCCTGCCATTCGTTATACTCAGATTTTTTATGGTTATGTGGGCATTAGAATCGTCTTCAAGATTACTAAAGGTATCGATCAATAACACCTTTCTAGCTCTCTCTCCATCAAGGGTTTGTCCTACACCTTCTCCCATTATTGTGAGAGCGAAATTTTCTCCTGATGCTGCGGTGTATCTAAAAGGGGTCTTGTTCAACCTATCTCCTGCCCTTATAACTATGGTATCTGCTTCACCGTTATTCCGTGCTTTAAGAAGGGCATCGTGTAGATCGGCATCGGTGATAACATTAAAAACGGCAGCAAAACTACTTGATGACAAGAGAAAACCTGTGGTGAGCCCGCCGAATCCAAAAAAAATCAAAAATAAACCTAAGAAAAACTTTACAATTTCATTTTTGCAAGCTCCCATAACTTCATCCTCCTGTTCCATATACTACATTTGAAAAACTAATGAATTACAACCTGGTGCCCAAGCTCAGCCGCACCGCTTTTTTTGAGGACACGGATAGCGGGCTCATCCTACGGCACCGTCCGAGGGTCTGGACACTTAATATTCGAATTATTCAATGCACCCTGTAGGAACTCCTCGAGAACCTTCGGCGCGAGGATTTCGGGCTGCGTGTCCCTACTCAGCCAGAACCGGTCGAACGTAACCAGGGAGTTCGGCATGTCATAAGCACTACACACATGACCTCGTATTAAGGTCGCATTGACTTTGTCATTAATAGTATTCTGATCCTTAAAGCTTCCTCTTGTGTCGTCCGGGGGAGTGTTGGGATCATTCATGTCGAGGTTTTCGAATCGGTTAAAGTTGAACCGCGGGCGCATAACGACATGGCAGGTTCGGCACGAAGGTTTTACCACGTTCAGATACAGTTCCTTCTCGTCTAATTGCGTGTTGGGATCGTCCCCCCACCCCGGTGGCACAAAGTCACTTTGTTGCTTGCCCGTCCCGCCAGGATACCAGCCGTCGTTGGGATCGTTTATATCGCCGTCTATAAGTTGCCGGACGACCGGTGCAATGTTGGTATCTTTAATCATTTGGTTCAGCCGCCTGAATTTGTCCTCCTGGGCTCCCCTGCTAAATGACGGGCTACTAACCAAATACCTGAAGTTATCGAGATCGAACGGCAGGAAGCGACCGCCTAAGTCTGGGTTACCGGCCTCTGTTGTACTGGCAAATCTCTTACGTGCGTGATCATCATTTGCCCCGTGACAGACCGTACAAACACCCGGCATGAACTTTTCGCCTCTAACGTCAAGGTCGACGGATAGACGCAGATCTCCTCCGGGACCAAATATGTAAAACCTAGTGAAGGGGTTATCCCCATTAACACCCTGGACCACAGAACGATCCATGGCAACGCAGGCTATGCGGTTTCTGTTGCGCCTGGCATCTTTTAACGTTGGATAGTTACAGACGTAATAGGCTACCTTGCCACCACCACTTTTTCCGTGCATAGACCTGCCTAAATTTAGGTCTACCGCGTTTAAATAAAGAGCACTCGCCTCCCCTGTGAAGTTATCATCATCGAACAGGTTGCCGTTTCGGTTGAAATCAGGGTTGACGGCGAGGCCACTCCTGCTTTTCCATTCATTAAAAGTTATACCCTTAGGTTGTGAGATAGAATTCGGATCGCATTTTTTATCACCTTTAGTGATTGCCCCGATCGCTTCGTAATATGCGCATGCGCTACTCCTGAAGTCTATGCCGTTGAAGGTCAGGAAATGGTTTTGCTCAGTACAACAATTGTCGGAGGAGGGCGGAGATGACGAAGCAGATGTGGTACTCAGTGCCAATGCCGTGCGGGACTGCCCTGTACTAGAGAAGACGACACCTCCGTCTGTCGAGACTTCCGCACGGCCCATCTGGTATCCTCCTCTGCCGTCCGAAACCAGAACGTAAAGCGTGTGTAATCCGCGGCTCCTGGGCAGGGTCCACTGAATAGTGGGTGAATCTACGGAAGTCAAGCCGGGCACTGGCGTAGCCCACTTGTAATGAAGCGAGTCGCCGTCAGCGTCCGTAGCACTTACGGTGACCTCGACCGTCGTATTCCTCGGAACCCCTTGGACTGTCTGACCATTTAGAGTCGTAACAACATTTGAAACAATAGGCTTCTGATTCTCGAAGGTCAAATCCTTAACAATAATCGCAGACTCACTCGTCGTAAGCGTTTCTTCGGTCATGGAGGCTTCGCAGGTGGCTCTAAGCCTAAAGGTTCCTGAAGGAACGCTGGTCAGCAAATAATCACCGGACGCATTAGCAAGAACAGGGCCAGCAACCTCCATGCCCATGCCGTCTACGAGCGCTACAGACGCGGAAACGTCTATCTCAAAGAAAGGATCAAAGTAATGGCACGGGGTCCCATCAGCCATGGTGACATGCCCCGAGACTACACCGCCCTCAGGATTAATTTCAATGGGCGATAAAAACACTCTACTGTTATCGATATCGATTAGGTCTGGGCTGCAGTCTTCTACAAAACCAGGTGCCTCCCAGCAGAGTTGGTAGGTCCCTGCTGGTTGCTCAGGCACTATGAACCGTCCATTGAGGTCGGTCTTGACTTTCTTGGACGGAGTCGAGGTAAACACATCCTCAACGAAGACCGTGACTCCAGATAGAGGCATTTGCCGGTTCTCAACCTCGGCAAACACATAACTTTCTACTTGACCGCCTGCCTGTCCGTGCCCAACTGGTGCGATACCTGCCACAAGCAGAATTGCCGTTGCCAGCAGTAAGCTGAACCACAGCGTCCGTCGGGCGATATATGTCCTCAGCACTGTAGATATGCGCTCTTTCTCTGTTCTCCCTTTCCTACTTACTTCCGTTATCTTACTCTCTACTCCCTCCATACCCACCCTCCTTGACTCTACACGCTATACGCGTTAGAACATTTTTTGAATAAAAACTATTAATGTTCAATCTACATTCAATCCACATTACTTCCTCTCTACTGCACTATCCCCAACACATCCACAAAGAACCTGAATGGGTTTTTATTCTTTAAACATATTACAAAAGGAACATCTACAGATTCTTCCGGGCTAAGTATCCCATCTGAATAAGCACTTACACTTGGAACTGTCAATATCGCTCCTACTCCATCCGGCCCTCCATTGGCATTCTGTAACAGGTTTTCATTCGTCAATTCTGCAACCTGAACTGTAAGGTCAGAAAGTGAGCTATCGCTTATGTTTGTAAGTCTTGACTCAAAGCTAAATTTCCCAACAAACCCGGATGGACAACCAGAGGTATCAGAGGTGGTCCTAAAAGTTGATTTAATAGGATTAAATGTAACAAGGTCGTTAACAATCTGTGGTATACAATCTGGACACACGATGGAAACGATTCCAATCGTTAGGCTGACGGTAACGACGTTGGAGTCGGCCGTGCTATCATTCGCTTTGTATGTGAAGCTATCTGTACCGTTGAAGTCAGCACTAGGTGTATAGGTGAAGGAGCCGTCGGCGTTGAGCGTTAGCGTACCTTTGCTCACATCGCTGACCAGTATCGCACTTAGCGGGTCGCCTTCCGCATCAATGTCGTTGCCCAGAACGCCCGGCGCGTCCACCGTCAGTGGAGTATTCTCAGGGGTGCTATAGCTGTCGTTACTGGCGACGGGCATGCCATCCACGATAGTAATTGTCACGCTGGCGACAGCTTTGTTATTATCACTGTCCTCTGCTTCTAGCATGATGTCATAATCACCCGGCGCCAATTCGTCCAAGGCAATTTCCTCACCGATACCTAGCACCTGACCATTCAAGAGCCATTTCAGCGATTCATCGCCAAGTGGACCGTCCTCGGCGTCCCTAGCGCCACCTGTGAAGATGACTTGACTGTTAAACGCGAAGATAGCCTGATTGCTTGGAGTATCAATGTGGACCACCGGTGCATGGGACTGGACGGTGAAAGAATCGGAAGTGGCCGAGCCGGTGTTAACGCCGTCGCTGGCGATTACTTGGATCAAGGCCTGATCGCTGCCCGGTAGACTAAGGGTATCATCTAGGGTCAAGGTTGTTTCCGGAGTCTGAGTGACCAGTGTTTGCCAGCTTGCGCCTGAATCCGGGCTGTACTGGACGGTATAGAACAATGGATCGTTATCCTGATCGCTGGCCTCCCAACGGATAGTCAAGCGATCGGTGATCACCTCGCCACCGATGGGTTGCAGAAGTCTAACCTGTGGTGCATTCGCGCTGACAGTTAACCCTCCCAGCTCTTTGCCGTTCCGGGTGATACGCACCCGTGCCGTCCTAGAATCGAAGGGTACAGTCAGAAAGAAACCTTGCTCAGCATTTTCAGTCGCCGTGTCCTTTATGGGTTCGAAAGGTAGTGAGGAGAGCACAGCACCACTGGTATCCAACAACTCCAGTCCGTAAGTAGTCTCAGGGTCAGAGGTTGTATCCTGGTCGGGCTGCACTTCCTCCAACGTTTCCGCGCTGACCATGTCTTGGGATAGCCGGTAGCCGTAGTCGAAGGTCGCAACATTCGTGGCTGGAGCAATGACTCCGCCCACCACCAGGATTTCGGCATTTTGATGGGGGTCTACCAGCGCATTCCCCGTTTCGTGAGATCGGGCAGCTACGGTGCGCAGATTGATTTCGAAGAATATGTTTTCCCAACTGTAGTCCGAAACCCACTCCTGGGGACAGTAGGACATGAAGTCTTTCCCAAGCTTCGGCGAAATAATCGCCTTGCTAATCGGGTCGAATCCCCAGAAGGCATCGGGACGGTCAGGTCCAATCTGGTCTGTAGGATATGGATAGTCCGGGTTGATGTCGTCTGGTGCGCCCGGTTGACCCGGTGGCGGACAAGGAACATGCCTCCAGCGGTTTTTATCCCCGAAGTTATGGGCTAGTTCATGAGCCATGGTCACCCCACCAGGAGGCGTGTTGAACAACACCCCAAACGGCTCCATCTGCACCCAAGCTACGGTGTGTGTATGGTAGGCGGCACCTGCAACACCTCCCGTAATGGTATCCGGACTGACCATTCCCACAGTGCGGAATGGGGACCCCGATGGACACACAACTCCGCTGCTGAAGAAACGACGCTGAATCAAGGCATTAAGAACCCTCGCACTATTTTTGGGCAGTTCATAGGGAACAAATTTAAAAAAGGGTGGCTCAAGCTTCGAGATCGGGGTGGATTGGTAAAAGACGTTGACTTTGGGTACCGGCCAGAGGCTCTCGAAGCGCTTGATTATACCCCAGAATCCGGGACTATTCACGGTGTAGAGCGACCCATGGGTACGCACTGGGATCATAGTTATGCAGACGGGTGGTTTTGCTATAAACGTTCGGGTGCGCCTAAAAATATTGTTGCTGGTATTTGTCTCAGGGACAGGAATTATCGCCCCGCTAGGGTTAATTTCAGCCTGAAACGTCACGGTGCCAGAGCGCCAGGCTGGAGGCACCCAGAAGTTGAAACTGTCGTTCAACGTGTCGCGCTTGGCGCCAGTTGGATGAACAGTGACAAAGCGGTTAACTGGCCTTAAGGGCTCGGAAATCTCCATACCATCGCGAAACCCACGGAGCTGCGCCTCGACACGCCTTTCGGCTATATCCACTTTGGGGTACACACGCACATAGGTGGTCTTGTCTTGAACGAGGGGCACAACATTATCGAAGTCCTGAATCGCTTGAGTGATTTCTATGTTGGCAATAGTTAAATCCACCGGAGGTGGTAGCTTTTCGCATGTGAATTTTTCAGGGTTACAGAATTCGTCAGGAGCGCAGTTGTCCTTAGTCTCGCACTGTACGCATGTATTTGATGTGTCATTACAAACTAAGCCTGATGGGCACTCGGCATCGGCTGTACACTGTACGCATTGGCCTGACGATTCATTGCAGACTGACGGGCTGCATTGGGCATCCTTTGTGCACGGCACGCAATTGCCCGAATCACAGATTGGGCGGACTGGGTCTACGCAGTCGCTATTACTGCTGCACGTGGGCGGTCGCGTGCATGTATGCGCTTCGACGTTGCACTGGTTACCCTCAGAGCAGTCATCGTCACTTAGGCACTCTACACATTCGGCTACTCCGTCTGGAGAAACAAAGCAGCATGGGGGAAAAGTGCACGCAACCCCCGTTCCGGGACAGGTCGCCGGGCATTCTATTGCAAAGCTTGAGGAAGAACTAGCCACGAATAAAGCGGCGGCTTTGGCAATTACGAAGAGGAATATGGTAATCCTTCTACTTACTCCCTTTGTTTTATTTCTTACTTCGTTCATGACCCCATCCTCCTTCGCTTTGCATAATACGTGCGTTAGAATATTTTATTTTCTCAACCCCTAATCCTTATTCATAAATCTTCAATATTGCTATTACTCCTCCTCAAACTCCGAGGGATCGAACTCGAATTTAAAGGGCTCCGGTTGTGAAGCCTCTTCTTCGCCAACCTTTTCCTCTTCAGCTTCCATTTGCGGAACATCCTCTTCTACGGCTTCTTCTTTCTTAGTACTGACATCAGGCTCAGATACTTCAACTCCTTTGCCCTTAGGAAACACCAGTATTTTTGTAATCTTCCCTTCCTCCCCCTCCGAATCCTTGGGATCTGAGGTAGTGATCTTAGAGGGAGGATTTTTGGGAACTGTTATATAAGCAATATCCGCAAACTCCCTTAGCCTCTCTATGGCGGCTTTTAGGGGAAGCTCGACAAACTTCACAGTAACCTTCTTTTCTTCAGAGATATCGGAAATCACTTCAATTTTCATCCTGCTTCCTATCTCTTCTACAATCTCTACTAACGAAGCATCTTTTGCATCTAAAGATACAAGGTTGTCTTTTATGGTGAGGACAAAATTGGACTTACTCTTTGAGTGCTCTCTTGATTCTTTATCGGCTTCTTCTCCAATTAGGTAGTTCCCTGACTCCCCTCCCTCTCGATCCCCGACTGAATCGGGGATACCCCAGTCCCCGCGGGTAGGAGTTACAAATACGAAGAGAATCAATAAAATTATTAACCAATGAAACAACCCGATCTTTTTCCTGAGATCATTTCTTGTTGAAGGTATTGGCTTTCTCTCTAAAGCTAATAGAGAGATAGGCAGACTATTTATTCTTATTCGGCCTTTATTTTTGGTTATAAGATCCTGTAGAGATTGAAAGGAAATACCCCTAATAGACCAACCCTGAGTGGAGGTTAACATTCCCATCCTTCCTAGCTAAACAGTAGGGCTTAGCTACTGATGGCATATATATATATTTAATTCCTGTTAGCGGGAAGCTATTGGTAGAAAAGAATTAGGATTTTTGAAGAAGTAGAAATAAATATTTCAGGATTTTAATAAACTAACCTCTCCCTTCCAACATCTCCCCTATACCACTGCCCATGAGGGTGATTATAGATCAGGTCAAAATATGAAGTCAAGATATTTTTTCTTATCGTTAATTTTATTTTCTTGGTAGGAAAGCCAACCCTTGGGTATAGTTTTTCCCATGAAAGAGGATACCCTGCTGATAATAGATTCAAGCGAGAATAATGCCGACCTTTATTACAAGACCAGGTTTTTCATCCCCGACCCGGCTATTTATATCGAGCATAAAGGGAAGAAGATACTCATTCTGAGCGACTTAGAGTTGGATAGGGGAAAGAAGGAGGCACGGGCAGATTTGGTTCTCTCGCTATCCGAATACAGAAAGATACTTCCACCGAAGAAGCAAAAAAAGGCAGGCCTCACCGACATCGTGGCCCTGGTGTTTAAAGAGCTTAGAACAAGAAGCGCGGTCGTCCCGGGAAGGTTTCCCATAAAATACGCAGACGGGTTGAGAAAACTCGGTTATAGGATCGATTACCGGAAAGAAGAGCCCTTCTTCAAAGAGAGATTGAAGAAGAAACCGGAAGAAGTGAATTACATAAAGGACTCACTTAAAAAAACCGCCATGGCCATGGGGCTGGCTATCCGAATGATTGCCTCTTCCGAAATAAAGAAAGATAAACTTTTTCTTAACGGCAATGTACTGACTTCGGAGAGGGTAAAGGGAGAAATAAACGCCGGGCTTTCCAGGTTAGGATTTAGTGCTGAACATACGATTGTTGCCCCCGGCATTCAATCCTCGATGCCTCACCATACCGGCGAGGGACCGCTTTTCGCCGGAAAGCCCATCGTCATCGATATATTCCCCCGTTCGCAGAAAAACGGATACTTCGGGGATATGACCAGGACCGTGGTTAAAGGCGAACCGAGCAAAGAACTCAACAGGATGTATCAAACCGTTCTCAAAGGTCAAAAGCTGGCAATTAGCCTTATAAAAGCGGGGGTGAAATCGAGGGAAGTGCATGAGGCAGTGGTTGAGTTTTTTAAAAAGTGTGGGTTTGAGACAGGAACGAATAACGGGAAAAGAGAGGGATTTATTCACTCTACCGGTCACGGACTGGGGCTCGAAATCCACGAGCCTCCGAGGATAGGGCCTGGAGACGATGTGCTTGAAGAAGGAAACGTGGTAACGGTCGAGCCTGGCCTCTACTACGAAAGATTGGGTGGAATCAGGATAGAGGATGTCGTACTCGTAAAAAGGAAAGGATGCCTCAATCTGACGAGGTTTCCTAAGAAGTTTAGAGTTTAATTTGCCACGAGTAGACACGGATGAACACAAATGAAGATTATAATTGTTTCCTGGTTAACGGGTTTACGTATTAACTCGTTAACGCGATAACACGTTAACTCGACACCCGAATATTTATTCGTGTAAATTCGTGTTAATTAGTGGCTAAATAGTTATAAAGTGGATACCATCACTCACGGACTAATTGGGACGCTATCATCTAAGACTGGCTTTTATCAGAAAGCAGGGCGGGTGGCTACGATTGCGTTCACCGTAGGCGCCATATTCCCGGACATAGATATAGTGACTACCTTCCTGGGCCCTGAGTTTTCCCTACGCTATCATAGAGGATTAACCCATTCGTTGATTGCTGCTCCGCTATTCGCTTTTATTCTGGCATTAGTAATTTATCGTTTTTCCTCTTATAAAAAATATTGGTTTATAGTTGCGATGATCGCCCTGGGAATATACTCTCACATATTCTTTGACCTCATAACTTCTTACGGAACAGTTATCTTTGACCCGTTGAGCATGAAGCGGTATAGCTGGAATCTGGTATTTATTCTTGATCCATTCATCACCCTTCCGGTCATTCTGGGCTTGATTCTGTGCCGGAGGAAAAGAGAATTTGCAAATAGGTTTTCTTTCGGCATTTTTGCTTATTTGGCCCTGTATCTAATATTGTGCTTTTACTCCAGGGAGCTGAATTCGGGAAAAGTAGATGAGTTTGCCAAAGATAAATCTCTAAGTGTTGTAAAGTCCTCAGTGTATCCCCGGCCTCTGGCGCCGCTTTTCTGGATGGGAGTCATAGAGACTGAAGATGCCTTCTATAAAGTGAATCTCTCCATGTTTGGAAAAAATCCTGAGGGGTTTGAGCGTATAGCCAAGACCAACCATAATCAATTCGTAGAATTGGCAAAGAATCTTGAGGTGACTAAACTGTATTTCTGGTTTGCCGACTATCCGGTTGCTGAATACAAAGAGGAAGGTGGGAGGCACGTTGTTGAGTTTTATGATTTGAGGTTCGGCGTGATTCCCAATAAAATTCCCTTCCCCTTGAGAATAGTCTTTGACGGAAGCGATTCCATTGTCAGTATTTCTTTGAACGGAAGGACTCTAAGAGGGAGATTATAAACTGATGATATTCACTTTATTCATGAAAGGAAAAGGAAAATGAAGAAGAGGAGTTTTCAAGATGTAGTGGAGTTATCCAAGTACTTAAGAAGCCCGGAGGGCTGTCCCTGGGATAGGGAACAAACGCTCAACACACTTAAGTCCTTTATTATTGAGGAGGCATATGAGGTAATCCAGGCTATTGAAGCAGACGACACCCAAGAGCTTAAGGAAGAGCTTGGAGACCTTCTTTACGAAATTATATTTGCCTCCCAGATATCCAGCGAGGAAGGAAAATTCAACATTGATGATGTAGTAGACCAACTGTACTACAAGCTGGTCAGGCGTCATCCCCACGTATTTGGCGAGGAAAAGGCTAAAGATGCGGAGGAGGCGGTAAAGAGATGGCATGGGGAGAAGATGAAGGAAAAAGAGAGAAAGAGAACGCTTCTTCAGATACCCCGCTCTATGCCAGCCCTTCTTCGCGCACAACGTGTTGGGGAGAAAGCCTCCCAGGTTGGTTTTGATTGGGCAAAGCCGGAGGATGTAATTGAAAAGGTAAAAGAGGAGTTAGCCGAGCTTGAGAGCGCAATCCAATCTGACCTGAAAAATTCGATAGAGAAAGAATGGGGAGATTTGATTTTTTCTTTGGTAAACCTGGCCAGGCATCTAAAGCTGGATTCGGAGAGCACTGCGCATAGGGCAGTGGACCAGTTCATAGAAAGATTCAGCAAGGTTGAAGAGAAGGCGCGAGAAAAGGGAAGAGACTTGTCGGAATTAAATCTAAAAGAAATGGACGAGCTTTGGGAAGAAGTGAAGAAAGATTACTAGATATTAGCCACTAATGTACACAATTCGCACGAATAAACATTCAGTTGTCGAGTTAGCGAGTTATCGTGTTAACGAGTAAACACGTAAACCAGCAAACAATTATAATCTTTATTCGTGTACATCAGTTTTTTGTTAAATTTGATTTTTACCCAAAACCATCCCCACAAGTTTCCATCCCTCATCCACAAATACTCCGGTTTGAGAGGCGGATTTCTCGGAATACACCCGGCTGCTATCCTTTAGGCCCCCGTCTTTTGAACTAAAGAGAGCAAAAGGCACGGGCTCGTTTACGTGAGTTCTTAAATCGATAGGGGTTGGATGGTCGGAGAGCACGAGCACTTTGTAATCGTCGAATCTTTTCATGCCTTGAAGAACAGGCCCCACTACCCGATGGTCAAAGTCCTCTATGGCCCGGATTTTTAAATCTGCTTTTCCCTCATGCCCCGTTTCATCCGTGGATTCGATGTGGATCATCACCAAATCAACTTCTTTGAGTGCACGGAGCGCATACTCAACCTTGCCCTCGTAGTTTGTATCCAGATAACCGGTGGCGCCGGGTACGTCTATGACCCTGAGCCCGGCGTAAATACCAATCCCTTTCACTAAATCCACTGCCGATATGACCGCACCGTCAATTCCGTATAGTTCTTTAAAGCGAGGCATCTTGGGTGCACGTCCCTGTCCCCAGAGCCAGATGCTTGTGGCTGGATTTTTGCCTTGTTCTATTCTTTTGCGGTTTATCGGATGGCTTTTTAAAAGCCCTTTTGATTTATCAATCAGTTTTTTTAACTTGTCTGCCCCTTCACCATTTGGCAGATATGCCGTTATTTCCTGCCCGGAAATATCGTGTGGGGGCGTTGTTTTCATTCGGTCAACCCCACCGTGCCATACCAGGAGATGGCGATAGCTGACGCCCGGATAAAAATTGATTTCACCTTCCTTCTCCAATTCGTCTTTTATATCCAGGATGATACCTCTAGCTTCCTCCGTGGAGATGTGCCCGGCGCTATAATCCTCCATGATCGTTTTTCCGTTTGACTCCTTGAGAGTGACCAGGTTGCATCTGAACGTTACATCCGACTCGTTTACACGCACTCCTATGCTCGCTGCTTCGAGGGGAGACCGGCCGGTGTAGTAGAGTTTAGGGTTATAACCTAATACACTCAGATTCCCCACATCGCTTCCAGGTGGAAGTTCGTCGGGGATAGTTTTTACCAGGCCAAAGATGCTTCTTTTGGCCAGGTCATCCATGTTCGGTGTGTTCGCCGCTTCGAGAGGAGTTTTATTTCCTAGTTCCGGGACGGGATGATCGGGCATTCCATCGCCTTGCAGTATCACTATTTTCATAGGGGTAAAAGATTAAATACTTTTATGGATATATCAAGAAGAATGAGTTCTTCTACATTGCATTTTGTTAAAAAAAATAAAACTTTAGTCTCGCCGGATAGGGTTCAGAATACTTGCATCGGCATCCTTCGACTGGGCTCAGGATGAGCGGATGTACGCATCCGCTGTTAATCAGGAATAAAAGACCCGTTCGCCCTGAGCCAGGTCCCCCGGTTTAACCGGGGGAAGGGCGAACACCTCAAGAAACTCTATCCCTTTCTAATTTCAGCGAAGCAATCTCTTATTTCGCACAAGTTTGAGTTTGCTTATTATTTAATTTTAATTGTGGAGATATTTAGTAACAATATTTTTCGTTGACAAAAATGTGAATCAATGATAATCATAACTTAACTGAAGGATGGGTTCTTTATTTTCTCTCTACAGCTTTGTCAGCATATCCGATAATCGAATCGACGGCGATCCTTCTGTTTAGCATTGAGGAAGGACTTAAATTTGAAGCGTATCAGTTCTGACGAATTTGATTTTGCTTATCTTACCCGCAGTGTGACATCTAATGTTAAGTGTTTATTTCAATCGAGGTCCTTTATGTCGCGACATTCTTTCTGTTTTGCGCCGGCTCTACTGCTATGTATTATCACTTCCACTTCATGCGTACAAAATCTGCCAGAACTAAATCCGATGAAATATGCTGCTCCTGATCCGGGAGAAGAATGGCAACCTCCACCGAATCACCTACCTAGCGTGCAGTCATCAGACAGGCTTCCAACGATACCGCCTGATTTAAAGCCATCTGCAGAGAAGTTAAGCCTATCACAGCTCGTTGACGCGGCACTACGTCAGAGTCCGGCCACTCGCCAAGCATGGGAACAGGCGCGTGCGGCTGCTGCAGCCTGGGCTGTGGCACGTGGTAGCTATTATCCGGATATTAGCGGTGTTCTCTCGGTCGAAGAAGCAAAAGGTGGTCAGAACGAAGGGTCAAGCTCCTTTACCGAGACTATCGGTACAGCAAGCGTAGCGCTTAACTATCTCCTTCTTGACTTCGGCGGCCGCAGCGCCGGCGTGGAAGCGGCTAAGCAGGCGCTGTATAATGCCAACTGGACCCATAACCAGGCTATACAGGATGTACTTCGCAACGTGGCGGAGGCTTATTACACCCTTATCGGAAACAAGGCGCAGTTACAGGCTGACCTGGCTAGTTTGAAAGATGCGGAGACAAGCCTCCAAGCGGCGGAATTAAGACTACAGGTAGGGCTAGGAACGGTTGTCGATGTATTGCAGGCGAAATCAACCGTAGCCCAGGTGCAACTGGATATAGCGACTGACCGAGGTGCTATTGAGATATCCCGTGGAGAGTTAGCAACCGCAGTCGGATGGCCGGCTAATACCCCCTTTGACGTGGAGGATGAACCGAAGGAGTTTCCTCTTGACTCCGTCTCTGAAAACGTCGAAGAGTTGATTGCAGAGGCTCAGAAAAATCGGCCGAACCTTGCTGCTGCCCGGTCGGTTGTGCTTCAAAAAGAGGCTGAAGTAAGGCAGGCTGAATCTGCCCAATGGCCCCAGCTAGTTGCGAGCGCGTTGTTAGAGCCTGAAGTGGTAAGGGGCGGTGTTGACGACAATAGCTTTAGCTATCAGTTCTTAGTCGGTCTCCAGTTCCCGATTTTTCAGGGTTTTTCGCTTATTAATCAGGTTCGTCAGGCCCGTGCGAATCTCGAAGCGGCTCAAGCAGCCCTTTCCATTCAAGAGGAAAGGGTTATATCTGAGGTCTGGAACGGTTATTACAATTTCCGAACTGCGGTAGAGCAACTGGAGGCAAGCGAGGTGCTCCTGGAGAGCGCAACGAAATCATACGAAGCTTCGCTTGCCCGTTACCGTTCCGGGGTGGGAGACATAGTGGAGTTACTCAACGCTCAGAGTACGCTCACCGAGGCCAGAGCAGAACGGGTTCAAGCCAGGACGAGCCTCCATAGGTCTTACGCAGAGTTAATACACGCAATTGGGAAAGAGCTCCCGGTCACTTCTTCTATTAACAACTCTTTTAAAAAAATTGAGGCAGAAGAGAAATATCAGCATGATGAGAACTGAGAGTGAAGTAAATTTGACAACTCGGTTTTTGGCGATTCTGGCTTTCACCCTAGCGCTAATTGGACTCTCCGGTTGCGACCGTAAGAAGGAGGTTACTACTCCTCCGCCCGTCGTGACGGTAGCTGAGGTAGTAAAGGAAACGGTTCCGGTCTATCTGGACTATGTTGGTACCCTTCAAGCTGTAAATACGGTAGATATTGTGGCCAGGGTGGAAGGATTTCTTCAAGAGCGTGCATTTGTTGATGGGGCGGATGTGAAGAAGGGCGATTTGCTCTTTGTTATTGACCCGCGTCCCTTTGAGGCCCAGCTCGAAAATGCCCAGGCCCAGTTGGCAAAGGATGAAGCCGCTCTGGCCTACGCCCGGCAACAGGTAGAGCGATACAAGCCCCTTTTAGACAAAGAGTTTATAGCCCGTAACGCCTTTGACCAGTTTAGCACTCAAGTGAAGGAACTACAGGCGGCGGTAGAAGCTGACCGCGCCGCTATCAAACTAGCCGAGTTGAATCTAAGTTACTGCCGGATGTATGCCCCATTTGACGGGCGTATAGGACGAAGATACGTAGATGTTGGAAACCTGGTTGGAGCTGGCCAGAACACTGAACTTGCCACCCTTGTACAACTTGACCCCATTTATGTCTATTTCAGCCCGAGCTCCCGCTATTTACCGGAGATATTGAAGCAGCAGGAAAAGGAAAAGCTCACCATCAGATTGGTACTTCCGGACGAGAGCATCCACCCTTACCAAGGGGCCGTAGACTTCGTCAACAACGCTGTAGAAAGCACCACAAGCACAATATCTATGCGCGGGGTTGTCCCCAATCCGGATAAAAGCTTGCTGCCCGGGCAATATGTTCAGGTTCGTCTTCTTCTGACCATGAAGCCGGACGCACTCCTGGTTCCGGAGCAAGCGGTGGGCGAGACTCAGGGTGGGGCTTATTTGCTCATAGTGAATAGGGATGACAGGGTTGAGAACCGGGATGTGGTAGCGGGAACAACCTATAAAGGTATGCGGGTAATCGAAAAGGGTGTAAAGCCGGGGGAGCGGGTTATAATCGAGGGCTTGCAGAAGGTGAAACCGGGTATTACTGTCCAGCCGAAGCTCGTTTCCTCAAAAGGTGATTCCAATCTCCCTGCATCGTCTCCGCAACCGAAAAAGGAGACACCCAATTAGTTTTCGCCTTATCCACTTGCCATGAGGAGATATACCTTTGGTTAATTTTTTCATCGAACGGCCCGTGTTGGCCTCGGTCCTGGCTATTCTCATTACGCTGTCCGGTGGCATTACTATCCCCATATTGCCCATCGCTCTTTATCCGGAGATCACGCCTCCTACCGTCAATGTCAGCGCTTCTTACATTGGGGCCAGTGCGGAGGTGGTCGAGGATACAGTCACCATCCCTATAGAGGAGCAGGTAAACGGCGTCGAAGGGATGATCTATATGTCCTCGACCAGCTCGAATGACGGAAGTATGTCCCTAAATGTGACTTTTGACATTGGCTATAACCTGGACATCGCCGCTGTCGATGTCCAGAACCGGGTGGAGCTGGCCAAGCCTCGTCTGCCCCAGGAGGTAAGCCAGTATGGCATCTCCGTCACTAAACAGTCCCCGGACCTGACGCTGGCTGTACACATTGTTTCTCCCGACGGGAGCCGGGACAGTCTCTTCCTCAGTAACTATATTGATATACATATAAGCGATGTGCTCAAGCGTATCCCCGGTGTGGGCAATCTCACTATCTGGGGGGAGCGCCTCTATTCCATGCGGATATGGCTTGACCCGGACAAGCTGGCTAGCTTGGGTTTGACGGCCACGGATGTGGCCAATGCAGTAAGCGACCAGAACCAGCAGGTTGCTGCCGGGGCCATTGGTCAGCGCCCGATCCCTCCCGGACAGCAGTTTCAATACACGATCAATGCCCTTGGCCGCCTCTCGGACATCTCGGATTTTGAGAATATCATCGTGCGAACCCGCCCGGATGGTTCGGTAGTCAGGGTCAAGGATGTGGCTCGCGTTGAACTTGGGGCCGAGGATTATGGGACCGACAGCTTCTTGGATGGGAAGGAAGCCATTGGGATCGGCATATTTCAGCTTCCCGGAGCTAACGCTCTTGACCTGGCTAAAAAGGTCAGGGCGGCGATGGCTAAACTCTCTCAAAATTTCCCGGACGGGGTAGAGTATGAGGTCATCTATGACCCTACCCAGTTCATAACCGAATCCATAAGGGAGGTCCTTAAAACCCTTTTCCAGGCATTCGTCCTGGTATTCATAGTGGTGTTTGTATTTCTCCAGAACTGGCGGGCCACTTTGATCCCGGCAATTACCATCCCGGTCTCATTGATTGGGACCTTTGCTCTGATAGGCGCGCTTGGCTTCTCCATAAATACGCTCACCCTTTTTGGTCTGGTTTTGGCAATAGGTCTAGTAGTAGACGATGCAATAGTAGTGGTCGAAAACGTCTCGCGCTTTATCGAGGAGAAAAACTTAGAACCTAAAGAGGCGGCACGACGGGCGATGCAGGAGGTAACCGGGCCGATTGTGGCTACTTCCCTCGTGCTCATGGCCGTATTCGTCCCGGTCTCCTTCATGCCGGGGATCACCGGTCAGTTGTACAGGCAGTTCGCCCTTACCATTGCCTGTTCTGTGGGGATATCGGCCATAAACGCTCTTACACTTAGCCCTGCCCTCTGCGCTATTTTCCTGCGCCGGGGATCGGAGCGGCATGGCTGGTTTTTCACCAAGTTCAACCAAGGCTTCAACCGGTTTAGAGATAAATACGAGAGTTGGTTGAAGGAGGTTACGAAGAGATGGAAGGTCGTACTTGCCGTGTTCCTAGCGCTTCTCGGCGTGACCTACTATTTGTTCCGTATAGTCCCTGGCGGGTTCATTCCAGACGAGGACCAGGGTTATTTCATAGTAAGCATACAGGGGCCGGAGGGCTCCTCTCTGGAGCGAACGACCAGGGTGGTCAATCAGGTGGAAAAGATTTTAAGCTCTACGCCGGGTATAGACCATGTCGTAGCCGTTAGCGGTTTGAACATACTTACTCAGACAACTGACTCCAATGCAGCGGCCATGTTTCCAGTCCTCTCTCCCTGGTCTAAACGCAAATCCCCAGAGCTTCAGGTGAATGCCATACTGGCCAATGTACTCCGGGAGTTTGCCGGAATATCGGAGGCGGTTGTGGTGGCCTTTAACCCCCCTCCCATTCGCGGGATAAGCGAGACAGGTGGATTTCAATTTGAGCTTCAGGACCTGGGCAACACGGCCGGCCTTCAGGGGCTGGCAGAGCTGGCGCAGGAGATGGTGGTCAAAGGGAATCAGAGGCCGGAGCTACAAACGTTATTCAGCTCGTTTGAGGCTAATATACCGGGACTGTATGTTGACCTCGACCGCACAAAAGCCAAGACCATGGGCATATCCATATCCGACGTATTCGATACCCTGCAGACGTATCTTGGTTCTCTTTACGTCAACGACTTTAACAAGTACGGCCGCGTCTATCGTGTGTTCTTGCAGGCAGAGGATGGTTATCGTACCAAAGCCGACGATATAACCCGTCTTTACGTCCGCACGGAAAGCGGTGAGATGGTGCCTCTCAGCACCCTGGTTAAGGTTACCCCGGTGGTGGGGGCCGAAACCATAACCCATTACAACCTCTATCGCTCGGCGGAGATCGACGGGGCGGCCGCTCCGGGGTTCAGCTCCGGGCAGGCCATCGAGGCAATGGAGGAGTTGGCCAAGGAAATACTTCCGGCAGGTATGGGCTACGATTGGACCGGTATCGCCTATCAGGAGATCCAGGCGGGCAACCTGGCTCCTATCATATTCGGTTTAGCCCTTGTGTTTGTTTTTCTTTTTCTGGCAGCGTTGTATGAGAGCTGGTCGATGCCCTTCATGGTGATGTTGGCCGTGCCGTTAGCCATACTAGGGGCGATGATAGCGCAATGGCTGAGGGGGCTTAACAACGATGTCTACTGCCAGATCGGATTGGTGATGCTCATTGGTCTAGCCAGCAAGAACGCCATTCTCATCGTGGAGTTTGCTAAAAGGCGCCGTGAAGAAGGTCTATCTATTCAGGATTCAGCACTGGAGGCGGCCAGAATCCGGCTACGCCCCATACTTATGACCGCCTTTGCCTTTATCCTTGGTGTCTTTCCACTGGTTGTAGCCAGCGGTGCCGGTTCAAACAGCCGTCATTCCCTGGGAACGGCGGTGTTTGGCGGGATGATCGTCGCCACCTTCTTGAGCCTTATCGTCGTGCCGGTGTTTTACCTGGTTATCGAGCGATTGAGAGAACGATCAGTCAAATATGGTAAAGGTGAATCCACCCCTGGCAAATGACTTATTTTGAGAGTTCATAGGTTGTGTCTCGAGGTGACTTTCAACGCTGTCATTCTGGATACCATGACTTGTCAATAATACACCCTTCGTTCTGAGTGGTGAGCTTGTCGACAATCCCGTTCGTCCTGAGCCAGGTCCTCCGGTTA
The DNA here is from genome assembly GCA_035559815.1 of Thermodesulfobacteriota bacterium. Lineage (NCBI taxonomy): Bacteria > Pseudomonadati > Thermodesulfobacteriota > Thermodesulfobacteriota bacterium. The sequence goes on along the minus strand of DATMAT010000052.1, from coordinate 16,526 downwards.
AACCGGGGGAAAGGACGAATTCCTTACGCTCTAAATTCATACTTCGACCGGGCTCAGTATGATGCTTCGACAAGCATGAGCGGTGGTTTATCCGCTGGTAAAGAGAAATAAAAATGCCCATTCTGAACCCTACGGTTTTGCTCAGGACACGCTCAGGCGAAGAATCTTGATCCTTCGCTATCGCCCAGGATGACGGGAAAAACGTGCATAAACTCCTGGCAGAGTCTAGTCCTACATGGAATTTACACTGAGTGTAATCACAATGTGCTCAGGACATGCCCTGATCAAGGATGCAGATGCGTAATTCCGAATCCTGTCCCAAACTAATGTGAGGGAGCTTGTGAAGAATTCAGTTAAGTTCCAAGGGTTCTCACTTTCTTGTCATTCCGAACGCATGTGAGGAATCTTTCTTTAGATTTCTCCCCTTCGACTGTGCTCAGGGCCGAAATTACAGTGGGGATCGAAATGGCTGTCCAGCCGAGTCGATGGACTCCTCGCAATGACGGAGGAGACCATATGTTTACACGTTGATACCATAATACATGTAATTTGCTGCAGTGTTCTTCACAAATCCGAGCTAAAGAGAAACCCCAATTTTACACTTTCATCTAAGTAATTATCCATTATTATGTTATCGTATAGGCTCAGTTCGCTAGTGTTATATTTATTGGAGTTAGCTACACAGCATTCAAGGCTTAATTGCCGAGAATAGATGACAGAAGGAGAAAATCGGAGGATTTAACCGCATGACCGTGAATGCCATGCCGCTTGTAGTCGGTGCGCTGTGCGTGATGGCCATATTCTATAGATATTATCATGGCTTCATCGCTTCAAAAGTAGCCGTTCTCGATGATTCCAGGAAGACGCCAGCATATACGATGTACGACGGACAGAACTACTATCCCACTAATAAATGGGTTCTTTTTGGCCATCATTTCGCCGCCATAACCGGCGCCGGTCCGTTGATCGGTCCGGTGCTGGCCGCACAATTCGGGGTTCTTCCCGGCTTTCTATGGATATTGATTGGGGTAGTGCTTGCCGGTGCAGTGCATGATTTCATCATATTCTTCGCCTCGGTGAGGCATGGCGGTAAATCCCTGGCCGAGATTGCCCGGCTCCAAATCAGCCCTCTCTCCGGAATCATAGCCTCTATCGCCATTTTATTTATCTTGGTAGCCGCCCTCGCCGGGCTGGGCCTGGCCGTGGTCAACGCCCTGGCCGAAAGCCCTTGGGGGATGTTTACCATAGGCTGCACCATCCCCATCGCCTTCTTCATGGGCCTTTATATGTACAGATTGAGAATAGGGAGAATTGCTGAGGGAACATTAATTGGGGTTATATTTCTTATACTTGCTGTATATTTTGGTAAAGACGTTGCTCAATCATCTTTTGCGCCTTACTTCACACTTCCGAAGGCAAAGATAACCCTATTTATTCTCATCTACGGTTTTGTCGCTTCTATACTCCCGGTTTGGCTGTTGCTGTGCCCTAGGGATTATTTGAGCGCATTCATGAAAATCGGGACGATAGCTTTTCTGGCGGTCGGGATAATAATAGTCCAGCCGGAATTAAAGATGCCCCTTGTTACCGATTTTATCCACGGCGGGGGGCCTATTATTCCGGGAACGCTCTTTCCGTTCACGTTCATAACCATCGCCTGTGGAGCGATCTCCGGGTTTCACGCATTGGTAGCATCTGGCACATCTCCCAAGATGGTCTCCAAGGAGTCGGACATAAAGACAATAGGCTTCGTAGCCATGCTGATCGAAGGCTTCATCGCCATTCTCGCTCTCATTGCCGCCGGCGCACTTTTCCCCGGCGATTACTTTGCCATAAATGTCCCGGCGGGGGTGTTTGAAACGCTAGGAATCAGCACCGTGAATCTTCAGCAGCTTTCGGCGGAGGTCGGAGAGAGCCTTGAGGGAAGAACGGGGGGTGCGGTTTCCCTGGCCGTTGGAATGGCCCAGATTTTTACCTCCATTCCCGGAATGAGGCATCTCATGGACTACTGGTATCACTTTGCCATCATGTTCGAGGCCCTGTTTATCCTGACCACGATCGACACCGGCACCCGGGTGGCCCGGTTTATGATTCAGGAATTCGGCGGGAAGTTCCATAAGACCTTTGAAAGGGTTGACCATCTGCCCTCGGCAATTATTTCCAGCGCCCTTATCTCCTGCGCCTGGGGATATTTTGTTTTTACTGGAAGCATCAGCACGATCTGGCCCATGTTTGGCACGGCCAACCAGCTCCTTGCTGGGATTGCGCTCTGCGTGGGAACGACATATATCATAAAACTGGGGAGGGTGCGATACGCGTGGGTAACGCTAATACCGATGGCCTTTGTCATGGCGACGACACTTACTGCGGGGTGGTTGAACATCACCCAGAATTTTCTTCCCCTGGCCAGGAAGGAAGGGTTTGCGGTCCAGGGATATGTGAACTCCGCTCTTACCGCGGTCATAATGATATGCGCAATAATAATCCTCATCGACTCTTTCAAGACCTGGTATAAGGTTTTATTTGTAGGGAAAAAAGAGGTCAGGATATCAAAAGAAGAAGTGGTATCCGATTAGAAATGTTCACATAGAATAGTAGGGGCACGCTGCAGCGTGCCCCTACATTAGTGTTTTTAGGGGAATTTGAGATTGATGAAAAATAGAAAGTCATCCGTAATAATCGTCAGGGAGAATGATGGAACAGGCGGCTGCATTTGCTGCTCAGGGGGGATGGGAGAGTTCGCCAATAAAGACCCATCCTATGAAGGAATAAGAAAGATAGCCGAGGAGTGCGGGAGGCTTCACCGAGAAATCACCGATAGATTTGATGAGGATGAGGTTGAGATTATCCAGGTCGAGCCCAGGGCCTACTTCTACCTGATGCCCAAGCTGTTAAAAGACGTTCTTAGGTTTAACCCCTCCGTAACCACTGCCGTCCGCACGATGTTCTTCTGGTATCCCGTGCCGGCGGTGATTGTAAACGGCAAGCCTGTTGGCATGGGAAGGGTTCCGACGATTGACGAGGTAGTGGTGGAGTTAATAAGACCTAATTGACAATCGGACTATAGTTATGATATAAAAGGAAAAATTTGTTATGCCTAAAAAGTACCTCAACCCACCGATTATTGAAGCTGTTTGTGAGTTTCGCTTATCGTCTAATTCTAAATGGGACCTTACGATTCCTGGCTTAATTTATGAAAGAGTTCGTAATGAGTTTCCAAACAAAGAGCAGCGTCTAGTACAAGAAGTAGAGATTACACAAGGACCGCAGGGAGTACAGCAACAAATACGCTCAAGTGAGCGGGTCCTATTCCTTACAAATGATAGAAAGACTTTTATCCAAGTCGGCCCTCAACTTTTGGCGATAAACTGTTTAAAACCTTATCCAACTTGGGAGGGATTTAAGCCCTTGATTGAAAAGGCTTTTAACGCATTGATTAAAACCGTAAATGTCGACAAATTACAAAGAATTGGTCTAAGATATATAAATCGAATCGAAATTTCTAGCCCTTCGATTAACTTAGATGATTACTTTGAGTTTAGGCCCTTCCTTGGCAAGAGCCTGCCGCAAGATATGGCGAGTTTTATTGTTCAATGTTCGTTAGTTTTTTTCGATGGACGAGACTCTTGTAAGGTACAATTAACTAATGCATTGCCAGAGAAGCCTGAGAACCTTGGCTTTCTTTTAGACTTGGACTATTTTCTTGCTCATCCGCAGACAGTTTCCGTAGATGAGGCAATAGAATGGGTAGAAGGCGCCCACCAAAAAGTAGAGGAAATTTTCGAAGGGTGCATAACTCAATCCTTGAGAGAGATTTTTCAGGAGGATAAGTAAATGCATACGGTAACTTCTACTTCTTCTACAGAGAACGTTAAATATGTTTTGAACTTGGGACTAAGTCGGCAGGAGAGTGTTATCAAACCGATAGAGGAATATTGTTATTATTTTCTAAAACAGGGTTCTAATGTGTTAATTGAATCAGAAGCCTTTTCTGCAACAACTTTATCTTATATGGACTGGATAGGCTCTATTATGTATGTGTTCACCTCTGAGGGCAGTGCTAATGTAACATCTCAAATTGAAGAGGCTCTAAATCAACTCCATCAAGATTGGATTGAAATTCCAAAACCAGCTGAAGTACGTGATTATTTAATTCGTTATCCTGACTTAGCTAGCATATTACCATTTGTTTGTAAAGTAGCCCGAGAACGATTCGGAGTATATCCTGAGTTATCTCTAGAGGTTTATTGTGATCCTGAAATCGAAGATGAGTATCTAACGCTTTATGTTCGTCAGGAAAATTATGATGAAGATATTTTGAGTGCGATCGAAGATATATCAGCGCAATATGAATCTATACTTATGGGAAAATCTGGATGGTTTCTTGTAACAACCGACTTCCGTTCTCCTAAGTAGGAAAAATGAGCTTTGATTGGAAAGAGTATTTTAATTTAGCTCTCGTACTTCACGGACTTTATCCTAGAGATTTTGTTCAAGAGGCAGCTTTTCGAAGTTCTGTTAGTAGAGCCTATTATGCAGCTTTTTGTTGTGCCAGAAATTACGCTCGTGACAATCATGGTTTTCCCATTACCCGCAGTTCTAGAGAGCATAAAGATATTAGAAATCTTTTACGAAGCTTAGGAATGACTCAATTAGCTCGTAAACTCGATGTCCTGAGACAGTGGCGAAATAGTTGCGATTATGAAGATACAGTTCCTAATATTTCTCATTTAGTTGGTTTAGCAATTCATGAGGCTCGAGGAATTATTGGCAAGCTCACTTAGAGAATTACAATTAAATTGTACTTATCTAAGATCAACATCTTCCAATCGTAGTAACCTGTCCTGCTTCAGTTCTTTAGGTATGTTAAAAATAAAGATAAGGTATTAAAAAGGACCTTTTGAAAAAGGCTTAAAACTTGTGAATCTACTTTTCGGAAGTTACTAAAAGCCTGTTGTTATGTGATTATAGCTCATATGTCAAAAGATAATAAGGACAAATTCCCAGGAAGACTTACTAGAGATTAAAGAGGGGTCGCAAAAAGGCGCTACTTGAGTCCAAAACTAAGAGATAGGAACGACGCTGCAAGCTCCCCGGTAATAAAAGGCAAGTGCTTTCCATCGCTGATCAAAAGTTCAACTCTATTGGGCCATGAGTAACCAAAGACTTCGTCTGATAGTGGAATTCATTTTATTCGCGAAAAGTAATATAATGTAGCAAGTTTATGTGGAAAGAGGAGGATGGGCTACCATGCTGGAATTTTTCAGAAACATATTCGTTTCCGATTTTATGCCCCATGGTTATTGTTTGTTATGGAATAAGGATTTGGTCTGGCTGCATGTGGTGTCTGATTCCCTGATAACGATTGCTTATTACTCTATTCCTATAACCCTGCTATATTTCGTCCGCAAAAGGCAGGACATGGTCTTTCACTGGGTATTCCTCATGTTTGCGGCGTTTATTTTTGCCTGCGGCACCACTCATCTGATGGCGCTCTGGACGCTATGGGACCCTATTTATCGCTTTGAAGGTTTTATAAAACTGATAACGGCTGGAGTATCCATGGCTACTGCCCTTGTGCTCATACCACTGGTTCCCAAGGCATTAGCCCTTCCCAGCTCGGCTGATCTCGAGGCGAAAAATCGGGTTTTAAGAAAAGAGATCCTGGAGCGAGAGAGGGCGGAAGAGGATCTTCGGAAGGCCCACGAGGAGCTGGAGATTCGGGTAGAAGAGCGGACTGCGGAGATCTCCAGGGCGAATGAGCTTCTTAGAAAGGAGATTACCCAGCGTAAGCAGATGGAGAAGGTGCTACAGAGCAGTGAAGAAAGATATCGGGTCTTGTATGAAGATAACCCATCTATGTATTTTACGGTAGACATGGAGGGAAACGTTCTCTCGGTCAACCACTTCGGAGCAGAGCAACTAGGCTACACCCCGGAGGATCTGGTTGGTCATTCCGTACTCGATGTTTTCCATAAGGATGACAAAAAAGCCGTGTCCGAGCAGTTATCTCATTGCATAAAGAACCCCGGCCTGGTCTTCAGGTGGGAGTTTCGTAAGGTGCGGAGAGATGGCACCGTGCTGTGGGTGAGAGAGTCGGCACGTACTCTGAATGGGGCCAACGACAGCACAGTTGTCCTGATTGTTTGTGAAGATATCACCGAGCGCAAACAGATGGAAGAAGCATTGAGGCAAAGCCTCGACCAGTTGGCCAAAAAGAATCGTTATGAGAATATCGTTAGCACCATAACCCGTAGTGTCCACCAGTCCATCAACCTCGAAGAGGTACTGGAGAACGCCGCCGAAGAAGTAAGCAAGAACATCGACGGCGTGCAAAATATTGGCATCTTCCTGGTGGAAGGAGAATCAGCGGTTCTAAAGTCTTATAGGGGATTACCCGATTGGTTTGTGGAGCGTACAAAAAAAATTCCTTATCCTAAAGGCTTTATATGGAAAACAATAATAGAAGGTAAGTCAATATACTGCGCGGATGCTGAGAACGATAAGATTATCGGCCCCGCCGGGATAGAGCTGGGAACAAAAAGCTATTTATCCATACCTCTTTGCCATGCCGGAAAGACCGTGGGGGCTCTCGCGGTAAACTCACTTGAGAAAAAGAATGCCTTCGACGAGGAAGAGCTTAAGTTAATGGAGATAGTGGCACAACAGATAGAGACGGCGATCAACAATGCACGGATAACCGAGGCGCTTCGGGAATCGGAAGAAGCCCTCAGGGAAAACCTCAATCAATTGTCCAAAAAAAATAGGTACGAGACCATCATCAGCACTGTGACACGAAGCGTCCATCAATCAATAGACCTTCAGGAGGTTCTGGAGAACGCGGTCGAAGCGATGAGCAATAACATCGAGAAGGCAGACATTGTCGGAATTTACCTGGTCCAAGGAGAGGAGGCAGAGCTTAAAGCCCATAGGGGGTTAAACGACCTTTATCTCGAACGGGCGTTAAAAATTCCTTATCCAAAAGGGCTGACCTGGAAGGTGATACTGGAGGGGAGGCCGATTCACTGTGGAGATGTGGATAAAGATACGGTCATAGGTCCTGCTGGGAGAGGATTGGGAATAAAGAGTTATTTGTCCGTACCTATACATTTTGAAGGCAAGGCGGTCGGAACGATAGGAATAAATTCCTTCGAGAAAAACGCCTACGATGAGGACGAAATACAGCTACTGGAGATCGTAGTGCGACAAATAGAGGTAGCTATAAACAACGCAAAACGGGTTGAGGCACTCCGTGAGAGCGAGCAAAGGTTTCGAAACATGGCCGATACCGCTCCGGTGATGATATGGATGGCCGACCCGGATAAGCTTTGTAGCTACTTGAATAAAGGCTGGTTAGAATTTACTGGACGCAAGTTGGAAGAGGAATTGGGGGACGGCTGGGCGGAAGGCATCCATCCCGACGATTTCAAACGTTGTATGAGCACTTATCATGATGCATTCGAAGCCAGAGAAGAATTCAAGATGGAGTACCGTCTCAAACATTTCGGCGGAGAGTATCGTTGGATTGTTGACCATGGTACTCCCCGTTTCCTGCCAAATGGCGGCTTTGCCGGTTATATCGGCTCTTGTATTGACATCACCGAACGCAAGATGGCAGAGGAAGTGCTCCGGAGAGCGCATGACCAGTTAGAAATCCGGGTACAAGAACGCACGGCAGAACTGGAGGAGGCTAACGAAATACTGCGGAACGAGATTATAGAGCGCGAGCGGATGGAGAACGCTCTACGGGCTAGCGAGGCGAAATTCCGTGGACTCCTTGAATCCGCCCCGGATGCCATGGTGATCGTCACCATGTACGGAAAGATCGTTTTGGTGAACTCGCAGACGGAGGTATTGTTCAAATACAAGCGGGAGGAGCTGCTCGGGCAGGCCGTAGAAATTTTGATACCAGAACGCTTCCGCAGTAAACATGTACTAAACAGGGCTGGATACCAAGTGGATTCGGGCAGGCGCCCGATGGGTACCGATTTAGAACTATATGCCCGGAGGAGCGACGGGACTGAATTTCCGGTTGAGATCAGCCTTAGCCCTATCCAGACCGCCGAAGGGGTGTTGATTGCTTCTTCTATACGCGATATCACCGAGCGCAAAAGGGCGGAAGAACAGATCCGAGCATCGCTCAGAGAGAAAGAAGTACTCCTTAAGGAAATTCATCATCGGGTCAAAAACAACCTGCAGGTCATCTCCAGCCTGCTCAATCTTCAGGCCAGATATTCTAGAAATAAAGAGGTCATGAATATTCTCAGGGAAAGCCAGGACCGAATCGACTCGATGGCCCTGGTTCACGAAAAATTATACCAATCCAGGGAGATCGCCAGAATAGACTTTGCCGACTATCTTTACAACCTCACCGACTCTCTGTTGGTCTCTTATGGGGTTAACTCGAATGACATAACGCTCAATCTGAATGTCGATAATGTCTTAATAGGCGTGGATACGGCAATACCCTGCGGCTTGATCGTCAGCGAGCTTGTGTCAAACTCCCTCAAGTATGCCTTTCCATCCGGTGGGAAAGGTGAAATTCGGGTGGAGTTACACTGCAATGACGGGGATAATTTTACTCTTATTGTTGGCGATGACGGAATTGGTTTCCCGGAAAATTTAGACTTCAAAAAAACCGAATCCCTGGGTTTACAGCTTGTGTGCACACTGACAGAACAACTGGACGGTGCCATCGAGCTCACTCGGAATAACTCTCGCGGGACGGAATTCAGAATCTTTTTTTCTGAGCTTAAATATAAGACGAGGGTTAATTAAACCAAATGGCGGATGCTCGAATCCTCATCGTCGAAGACGAAAGAATCGTAGCCAAAGACATCCAAAACAGGCTTGAAGCATTCGAATACACGGTCGTTGGAATAGCCTCTTCCGGCGAGGAGGCCATTCAGAGGACGGAGGCTGCCCGGCCGGATTTGGTGTTGATGGACATCGTGATAAAAGGGGATATCTCCGGGGTGGAAGCGGCAAAGCGAATTCGTGATCGCTTTGATATCCCCATCGTCTACCTTACCGCCTATGCCGACGAAAAAACCTTCGCCCAGGCTATCACCTCCGAGCCCTATGGGTACATAGTGAAACCATTCAGGGATATAGAGCTGATCACCACTATCAATACCGCTCTTTACAAGCACAAGACGGAAAGAAGGTTGAGGGAAAACGAAAGATGGCTGGCCATAACGCTCAAGAGTATAGGCGATGCGGTGATCACCACGGATAGTGCGGGATTAATAACGTTCATGAACTCCGCCGCAGAAGCACTCACCGGTTGGAAGCAACAAGAGGCCCTGGGCCTGGGCTTGAATGAAGTGTTTAATATCGTGAATAAAAAAACAGGTACTCAGTCCGAAGACCCGTTGATGAAGGTGATTAACCAGGGCGTCGAAACCGGTCTTGCCGATAATACCGTACTCCTTTCCAAAAATGGCAGGGAATTATTCATCAGCAATAAAACCGCACCTATCCGAGATGAAAAAGGAAATATTACCGGTGCGGTCTTGGTCTTCCGCGATATAACCAAACACAAAAAGACGGAAGAGCTGCTACGACGTACTATTTCGTTTGTAGAGTTGCTCCAAAAGGTATCTGCCGCCGCTAACCAGGCTTCCACTGTCGAAGACGCCATGCAGTTCGCCGTTGTCCAGATTTGTACTTATATAGGCTGGCCGGTGGGTCATGTTTATCTGGCCGATTCCGCGAACGAATTAGCTCCCACGAAAATCTGGTACCTAAAAGATCCGGACCAATTTGATACATTTCGCCTAGTTACTGAGGTTACGCGCTTTTCTAAAGGGGTTGGATTGCCCGGCCGGGTCCTGGCGACCGGGAAAACGGTATGGATTATGGACGCGACTAAAGACTCGAATTTCCCCAGGGCAAGACAGGCCGGGGACATAGGATTGAGAGCGGCTTTCGGGTTCCCGGTGTTGGTGGGAGCGGAGGTTGTCGCAGTGCTCGAGTTCTTCTCCGAAGAGGCTATGGAGCCGGATGAACAGCTTCTTGAGATAATGGCTTATATCGGTACCCAGCTTGGGCGAGTGGTGGAGCGCAGGCAGGCTCAAGAAATTTTGGCTGCTGAAAAGGAGCGCCTCGCCGTAACCTTACGGAGTATTGGAGACGGTGTGATTACCATTGATACCGGAGGCGATGTGGTTTTGATCAATAAGATGGGGGAAGAAATCACCGGCTGGACTCAGGAGGAGGCCCGGGGGAGGCCGCTATCTTCGATTTTCCGAGTCAGGGATGAAAAGACAGGCGAACCTCTGGAGGGCCTGAAGCTGCTATCCGGTGCCGTGCCCGGTGTCCCCAGCCAGGCGATTTTGACATCGAGGTCGGGGATGGAGCGCATAATCGCCAGCAAATCCTCGGCTATAATCGATAAGAACGGCCTGGATATCGGGACGGTTCTGGTATTTCGGGATATCACCGAGCAAAGGAAAATAGAACAGGAGCTTTTAAGGGCACAAAAGCTTGAATCTTTGGGCGTACTGGCAGGCGGCATTGCCCACGATTTCAACAACCTTCTTACCGCCATCCTGGGCAATATCTCGCTGGTAAAGATGCATTTAAACAAAGAGGATGAGGGTTATGAGAGGTTGATAGAGGCGGAAAAGGCCTGTATCAGGACTAGGGATTTGACCCAACAGCTTGTTACATTCTCCAGAGGCGGTTTGCCCGTTAAAAAATTGACTTCTATCGAAGAATTAATAAAAGATTCGGCTATCTTTGCAGTTAGGGGTTCAAATGTAAAATGTGAGTTCTTCATTCAGGACGGCTTATGGCCGGTGGAAGTGGATGAAGGTCAGATAAGCCAGGTTATAAATAATTTGGTTATAAATGCCCAGCAGGCGATGCCAGGAGGAGGGACAGTAAAAGTTAAGGCGGAGAACATAAACACGCACGCACACGGGACTGAGCACAAGCTACCCCTGGAAGATGGCCGGTACTTGAGGATAACCATTGAAGATAGCGGATTGGGAATACCAGAAGAACACTTGTCAAAGATATTCGACCCATATTTTACCACCAAGCAGAATGGAAGCGGGCTGGGGCTGGCCACGACATATTCTATAGTAAAGAATCATAACGGGTACATCGAGCTTGAGTCTAAACTAGGGGTAGGCACGAGATTTTTCATATACCTTCCCGTATCCGACGGGACACCCCAAGACCAAAGGTTTGTCATCGAGGAAATTATACCGGGCAGTGGAAGAATACTGGTCATGGACGATGAAGAAGCGGTGAGGGAAACCATTGGCGAGATCCTGGAACACTTGGGATATACGGTCGATTACGCATGTGACGGCGGCGAGGCGATAGAAAAGTACTGCAAGGCTAAGAAGGTCAAAAAGCCATTCGATGCGGTAATAATGGATTTGACCATACCGGCAGGAATGTCGGGCAAAGAGGCAATCCAACAACTCCTGAGAATAGACTCAAGGGTAAAAGCAATTGCATCCAGCGGCTACTCGGATAACCCGGTAATGTCGGAATTCGATAAGCATGGGTTTAAAGGCGTCATTGCCAAGCCGTATAATATTTCCGAGCTGAGCAGGGTACTCAAAAGGGTGATAGCCGAGGGAAATGGATAGAGAGGGCAGGCTCAGCATGAGCGATTAATATTTGCTGGGGATAAATAAGAAATAAAAAACACCTCTCCTTATTAAACAAAAGACCATGCTTCGACAGGCTCAGCATGAGCGGATGCAACCGCTGGAAAAAAACAATAAAAAGCCGTTCACCCAGCGGAGTCGAAGGGTAAGTACAACTAAGGAATGAGCGCATTGTACCCACCAGGAATGATAATAGTAAGGAAAGAACTCAACCTACCGAAAATCCTGGAATATAATGAGTTGTCATTTCGACCGCAGGGAGAAATCTTAGTTTATTTCAAGTGTTAATTTAATTGCTTCATTAAGCATGACAAGGCTTGTTTGACTGAATCGAGATTAGTAGAGTTATATAGCTGAATTGTCCCTCACCGGATATTGGGTATGACTTCCCTTCCAAAAAGCTTTATACAATTCGATATTGTTTTGTGTGTTGCCGACGGGAATACCATCCGACAGGCTATGTAGTTAATGCCCAGTTCATCTCTATACCTCTTTAACTCGTTTATACAATCCTCGGGGTCGCCTATCACAAAACGATCTTCCGGCAGATAGTCGAACATGGGGTCGTCGAGTCCGGTAAGTTGTTGTCCCCGGACGAACATCTTGACTCCTAGGCTGAAATAGTATTTATACATGCTTATTATGTACTGGTCGGCTTCTTTCTTGGCCTTTTTCTTACTCTTGGCTACATAGGCTTCCCGGAGCAGGATATGCTCGATTCCATCCGGATTTTTACCGGCCTGTCTTGCCGCATCGTTGTAAATATTCACGGTCTCTCTCACCATCTGCATCGTCCTTCCCGGCCCGATGATGAGGGGATAACCGAGCCTTCCGGCGCGCCTTATGGCCGGCTCTTCGAAGGCCCCTATGTAAAACGGGATATGCGGTTTTTGAACGGGCTTCGGTGTTACGCTTACGTTACTAAACTGGTAGCGTTTTCCCGTGTAAGAGAATTTATCCTCGGTCCAAGACTTGATAATCACCTCGATCCCCTCATCCATCCGAGAGGGGCGCTCCCTCATGGAGATTCCAAAGCCGTCGAATTCCTCTTTTCTATAACCCAGCACCACGCCGAGATTGAACCTTCCGTTGGAGATGTTATCAACGAGAGCGGCGTCTTCTGCTACTCTTATCGGGTTTTGTAGCGGGAGGATTATGCCCGCCGAGCCGATTTTAATTCGGCTGGTAACTGCGGCCATGGCCGAGGCTAAAACGGATGGAGAGGGGCAGTATCCATCCTCAAGAAAGTGATGCTCTGAAATCCACGCAGAATCAAAATTGACCTTCTCAGCCAGTTTTACCTGCTCTAGGGTATTTCTGCAGATCTCTGCATAAGAGCTTTGCACTTTCGGATGAGTCTGCAGGCTAAAAAGCCCGATTCCGAATTTCATCCTTGGCCTCCTTTAAAATTAAGTGTCCTATTATAACATCTATTCTATTTTTGAATCCATATTGGATGTTGTCTAGAATAGGGCGATTTAGAAGCCACTCCTACTTGAATATATGCCATGATTGAATTTTCTAACACCACCGGATCTTCATATCCAGTGGTGTCATTCCCACGAAACTTGTCCTCGCGTACGCGGGGAGTGGGAATCTAATTTCTTAAAAATGGATCCCCGATAAAAGAGTTCGGGGATGACATGTGGAATGGATCCCCGACTGATCCCCCGGTTAAACCTCAAATCTCCTCCTTAGGCGGTCTCATGTACAGAAATAACCCAACTAACAAGATTAAGGACAGTAACAAAATAAAATACACCCCGATATCGACGGGAATGTAAAGGAAGGAACTGGAGCTGTTCTCCTGGTGGACAACGTGATATACGAATAGATAAACCAAATTTACAAAAACCAACGTATAAGCCAGGACTGTTTGCATCCTGAAGAGAGCCATTGACCTTCTTTCCTCCGTAGAAAACCAGTATTTCTTCCAGGGAACGTTTATTAGTGAGTCCGGGATTCTAGTTAAAAACTCCTTCAGCAGCCACAAAAAGATGTTTACAGCCGCCAGAACACCGAGATAGAGTTTGATGAAGCCAGATTTGCTTTGCCAACTGGTTGGTTTATTGTTGAAATCAAACTGCACCGCTAATCTGTCCGGCAACGTTTCATAGGTTGAAATCAGATAGAGTAGGCAAATAAGAAATAATGCAATAGAAAGTGAAAATCCGACTCTTCTGCCATTCATTGATTTGGGTTGCTAACTTTATTTCTGCTTTAAAAATACAGCCAAAGCACTGCTGTACAAAATAATTAGTAACAAACTGTTCATACTCGTAAAACAAGGGCTCGAGATAGATAAAAACGTCTTTTCAAGTCTGGTCACTCTCTCTTTTATGTTTGCTGTGTAAGAAGCGTCATAACCCATTTGTTAACTTTGCCCCCGTGACATCCTCTCTACACTGACACACCCCGTCCCTTCCGGACACCCCTCTCTAGAGGGGAATCTCTACATAAAGTCCCCTCTAGAGAGGGGATTAATGTGCGTGAGATGAAGAGACGCACAGTCACCCCATGCAATTCCAAGCAAAAAGAAAAACTTCATAAACTGGCCCGGTGGTTTAGTAGTGCCTATAAAATGAGGTGCATACTTCCTCCTTTCCACTGGACTTAACGGGCTCTTCGACTCCGCTGGGACAGGCCCTTCGACTCCGCTCAGGACAGGCTTACAGAAGGAGAATTAAAGAGGGGGTTTCTTCTTCATCCGTCATAAGTCCTTTGATTACTATCGGGACAACTCCGACAACCAATCTCTCACTTCGGACAGGTTTTCAGACAAAGCCTTTTTAATAAAAACTCTGTGACCTCTGTGGCCAATAGTTCTTCAATTCCCAAGCAGAATCGATTTATCGGTAAAAAATGTCCCTGCTATGCAGGCAGTCATGAAACAAGCCAGAGTAGCCCCCACCAGGGAGCGCAAGGCAACCTCGGCAATATCTCTTTTCCTACCAGGCACGATTGCCGATATGCCGCCTACGAAGATAGCCATAGAGGCAACGTGGGCAAAGCCGCAAAGGGCATAAGTGGTTATCACCGCCGACCGTTGGTGTTTCAGCAAGCCTTTACCCATGATAATAGCTAAATCCTGGTACGACACTACCTCGGTAACAATCACCCGCTCTCCGATAATCTTGGAAATGGTGTAAGCATCAGACGAAGGCACCCCCATGATGAAAGGAAAGGGATAAAAAACATATCCTAAAATTCCCTTTAGAGACCAGTCAACCTGGATGCCGGAAAGGCTGTTCACATAACCTCCAATTCCACCCACTATCAGGTCTAAGAGCGCAACTAAACCCAAAATGGCGATCAGTAGTGCCGCAATGCCCACGATGAGTTTAACACCGGCCTCCGCGCCATTAATAATCGTCTCAAATAGCGTGCCTTCTTTTACGTAGTAGGGAGCGACATTAACCCCCAGGGTCTTAGGGTCCTCACTTTCCGGCAGCAGGATTTTGGATATGAGTAGCGCCGCCGGGGCGGAAAGGATGGATGCGGAGACCAGATGGCCGGCAATCGCCGGAAATTGGCCCTGTAGCGTAAAAACATAAATCGCCAGTACGTTTGATGACACAGTGGCCATGCAGGCGGTTAAAACAGTACACAACTCCGACCGGGTCATTTCATTCAGATAAGGCCTGATTGTAAAGACGGACTCGATGCCCACAAAGATGTTGCTTGCCGCATTGAGAGACTCAGCCCCGGAGATCCTCATTGACCTGGTGAATACGTAGGAGAAGGCCTTAACCACCCGGGGCATGATATTGACAAAATATAGAACGGACATTAGGGTGGAAAAAAAGATTATGGTTGGGAAGGCCTGAAAGGCCAGAAAAAAACCAAGCGAAGTCTCTCCGTGTTCGTCTGTCGTTCCCGGAGGAAGGGCCAGCCTTCCAAATAGAAACCTTCCACCGGCAGAGGCAGAATCAAGAATCTTTACCACGATGTCGTTAACATACAAAAACACCTGAGCCCCAAAAGGCACTACGAAGACAAACAGTGCAAAAGTGATTTGTAGAACCAGTCCCCAGACTATTACCCGATAGTTGATATTTCTTCTGTCTGAAGAGAAGAGCCAGGCGATACCGATTAGAACAAATATCCCTACAAAACTAACCAGGTTATAAATTTCCATCCTCACTTCCAAGTGCTAACAATCAAACGATTCCAGTATTATGCCGAGCCTATCCGTTGATGATTGTGTCCCTTCTCACCAATCTGGGCCTCGCTCTCTTGTCTTCAATCATGAACCAGGCTATGACTGCGCTCCCCAATGCCAAAGCGCTCGTAGCCAGCATTACCAGGCGGAAACTAAAAAGGAATGATTCGGCGATTGACTTTTCCAGGGTACTCTTGAGCTCCGGGTCGAGGCCGGAAGGCAATTCTATCGCCGCCATTTTGATCATCTGTTGATTTAATATTTCCCGAGCCTCTAGAGGTATCTTCAGAGTTGATAGGTGACTATCGAGGGCGTAGTTGAAGAGATGAAGAATGATCACACCAAGCACGGCGATGGATAATAGCCCGGCGATCCGGGCTACGGAGTTATTTATTCCGGAAGCCAAGCCCGAATAATCTTCTTCTACTGCATTCATCACCGTGGTGGTGAGCGGAGCAATGCTGATGGCCATGCCCAAACCCAGTACCGTTACCGCCGGGAAAAAGGTAGACCAGTAACTCCCACCGATACTCGGTATAGCAAAGAGCAAGTATCCGATCGCCACTACCACTGGTCCCAGCACCAGAGGAATCCGGGCGCCGTACCGGCCTACCATTCCGCCCATCCGGCGAGATAAGAGGGAGATAATCAGAATGGAGGGCAGAAATGCGGCACCGGCGGAAGTAGCGGAGTAGCCCTGTACCTGAATAAGGTTAAAGGGAATGAAGAAAAGA
>DATMAT010000051.1 GCA_035559815.1 Thermodesulfobacteriota bacterium | reverse complement strand
ACCCCGGCGGCAAGAAGCGGTTCGAGGCTGAGAATTTTAGCCAGGGCAAATCCGGCAAAAGGCATAATCCCGTATTGAGCTATGAATCCCACTGCCACATCCTGGGGTCTCAGCAAAACCCTTTTAAAATCCCCTCCGCTCCCAGAATGAATGGACATTTTTATTTTTCTTTACCAGCGGATAAACCACCGCTCGTGCAGCTTGTCGAAGCATCATACTGTGCCTGGTCGAAGTATGAATTTAGAACCTAAGGAGTTCGTCCTTCGATAGTTCGACAGGCTCACTATTCAGGATGAACGGGATTATCGACAAGCTCACCACTCAGAACGAAGGGGGTATTATTGACTTGGTCATGGTATTCAGGGTCATGCCCATACCAAACATTATCACACCCAATGCCGGAGTGATCAGATATATCAGGTTTGCAAAATGATCAGGATAAAAATAAGTGAGTACCGAGAATCCCATTATCCAAAAAGCGAAATAGTTGGTGAAAATTTTAGTAATCTCAGAGTTTTCAATAGTATGCTTCTTGGAAACCCGGATATAGAGGCGGAAAATTACATAAGATTTTAATGAGTGTCAATCAGACTGCTTTGGTCTAATGATCGGTATCCATAGCTTATCCAGTCACTTTTGGGCAGGAATTTGAAAGCAGGAACAAATATCGTTTTTTGATGAACCCGAACCAGGTATGCCTATATCATGATAATCGTGCTCTAGCCCTAAGAATCAACCACATTTTTTGCGGACAGAAAAAAAACCCTAGCATTAATTCCTCCATGGTAATAAAATTGTCTTAACGATGTGGTGGGGAGAATACGGGCGTGAAAAGAGTTTCTGCCCCGAGTTTTTATGTGTCGCTAATTGTCTTTCTTTTCAGTTTACCTGCCGAGGTAAGGGCAGAGGATATAAGTCTTCAGAAAGTTTATCTCCCCTATCCGCAACCTGAAGCAACCACCTATTCCCTCAATCCCGAATTCTACAGACATAGCTTTTTCCGTGATCCCAAAAACGATGAACACTTTTTATCTAAAAATATCAAAATCAAGCTGCAAAATACTAGCCTCCAAAAGATAGAGGAACTGTCGACTGCCGAGACGCTGGCCATCAGAAGTGAGCTTGCCCTTTTGGACAACCTTAAATTTTCGAGCGCCCTAATGGTCGCTATGTCTCCGATTAACGACCTGGGAGTAGACTACTTCCTGCAAAAGGACCCGTTTATCGAAAACTATACCACCAGGCAGGACTATCTTAGTTTGATCCCCAGGTCATTTGCCGATGACACCAGGCCAAGCCTATTATTCAACCTCGACTATAGGCCCATGAAATGGGCTCATTTTGGCCTGAGGTTCGACAGAAATTGGGGAAATAGATTGGTCAGTAGCAACGATACAAACAAACACCATGGCTTTTTTAAAATGTCGCTTAATCCCCTTTTATCTACTTCGTTGGTAATGGGAGCGGAACTCTTCGATACCAATTTTATAGATCGAGAAAATTTAGACAGGAGAAACTATGTCTACTTCGCCCAGCTTAACAATAAATGGGAAGGCTTTGACACCTTTGTTAGATATCAGATAGACGAGTTTCATCACCAGGCAAACTCCAGCAAGGACTATGAGGCCACTTCGCTCATAGTGGGGGTAAAAAAGAACTGGACTCGAATAGACGATGCCTGGATCAGACTCGGAGTCACTCATAAGGAGGCTAGAGTCGAAGAAAAGAAGTACTTCGTCGGGGTCGGTTTCAAATACAGTCCCACGGAAAATATTAAATTCCTGGGTCAAAATAGCTATGAGATATCCCAAACCGATGGAGGTGAAAAAGAGCTGATAAAGCTAAGCGGGGGAATCGACATAAAGCTGCCGTTTGACCTTCAGTTTCGGAATTTTGTGAGGGTTAACAGGACCTTAGACGGCGAGACGAGTTATCAGTTTTTAACCTCGATATTTCGGAGATTCAAGTCTTAGTGAATATATCGATCGATCTTTAAATGTAGGGAACGCATACCTGTACTGAGCAAGGCCGAAGTACATGCGTTCCTTACAAAATAGAAGAAAACAATGGCATTTTTCTAGTTAAATCACTTCCTCTCCGGAGAGGCTTGCTCTACGCCTATAGCCAGCCTGGAAAAGCCCTGGGTTTTGACCATATCCATGACCTCGACAACCCGGCCGTGAGGAACTGCATTGTCCGCCCGGATTATAACCAATGATTCTTTGTCCCGGTTTTTTTCGAGCGTCTTAGAAAGCTCATCCAAGCTGATAGTCTTATCGTTAAGATAGAGCTTGTCGTCTTTAGTAAGGCTGATGGTAAGCTGCTCCGCTTTTATCGGCTCTGCAGTAGCGGCTTTGGGCAGCCTTACGTTTATTCCACCCGAGGTTGCCGCAAAATTTAAGGAAAGCGCAAAAAATATGAGGAGATTGAAAACGGTGTCGACGATCGGGGTAAGGTCGACCGCTGCAGCAAATCGGGCTTTTTTCTCGTTCCCATTTCTGAACTTCATCTGGCCATCTCTCTCGCTTTCTCTTTCCGGTCAACCGAAAGAACAATCTCCTCCATAATCCTCCTACCCTCTTGTTCCATATCGGATATCAGGCCGTCAGCCTTTCCTAAAGTGTATTTATAGGCGATGAAAGCAGGAATGGCCACGAGAAGCCCGAATGCGGTAGTGTATAGAGCCTCAGATATGCCGCCGGCCAGGCTGGGCGGGTTAACTATAGGCTGTTCCGATATGACCTGGAATATATTTATCATACCGGAGATCGTCCCGAGGAGGCCCAGCAGGGTGCTGGCGTTACTTATTGCACCCAGTCCCTCTATGTATCGTCCGAGCTCCTGCGCCTCTTTTCGTCCTATCGCTTCTATTTCCTCTTTGAGCTCTTCCTTGGGCTTATTTGAATTCTCCAGGGCTACAGAGGCGATCCTGGCGATCGAGGAGTCGTTGGCACGGGACAGCACCAGGGCCTCGCCTATTTTTCCCTGGGATAGCAAACCGTAAAGACTTTTTAAAAATTGCTCTGGGATAATCCTTGGCCCCCTAAGTATCCACAATTTCTGGAGAAATATCGCTAACCCGACAACCGAACAGAGAAGAATGGGATACATGAATATCCCACCCTTTGCGAAAAATTCAGACACACTGCTATCCCAAATCATTTAAGCCTCCGTCTATAGACGCTTGCCAGTTACTTCGAGGATAATCCCGTTTTTTGAATTAATAGAATATCCGTGGCAGGCAACCAGGTCAATAAAAAGTTGATTTGCCTGTTTCCTTGCCCGAGGTGCTGATTTTTAACGAACCGAATATGAGCACTCCGATCTTGGAAGAATCCATTACCGGCGTGAATACATTAACTATACCTTCCTCAACTCCTAAAATGATACCCAACCCCGAGACAAAACCCCCCTGAGCCCTCATTCCCAGGCCAATAACCGTACCCTCTAAGTCGCTTTGATTTATCACCCTGACGAACCTTTTCTTGAGGTAGCTTTGAATTTTGTTCGATAATGAATCACCATGTCCCATAGACCGCACCACCAATACAGCTTCTTCGTTCCCCTCTTCCCCATAGAGAAAGTCGAGCCCGCTGGTCTTGGAAAGCTCGTATAGTTTCAAATCGGAGATAGGAAGGCCCACACCGAAGGGGCCCCGCCTGAGTAAGACATCCCCGATTTTAATTTTTAACTTCCTGGCCCTGGAAAAATACTGGGCAAACCTCCTCTCTCGGTTTGCCTGTCTCTCGTCAAGTGACCTACCTATCGCCGAAGACCCGGGCTTCAGTCTTAGTATCTTTAAATTGTCGAAAGAGGCCCGGACCGAACCGAGAATCGGCTCAACCTCCTTCTCTCTTTGGATAGCCACTATATGCGTCGGCTGGACCAGAGAGACCTTTTGATATTTCAACTCAAGCGCAGTCGCACCGTGTATGAACCCGGTGGTATCAACCAGAACCAAATCGGGTTTGGTTAGAAGAGCGGCTTCGACGGTCTTTTTAAGCCCCACTGCCATCTGTAAGAGGTTTCCTGGAGGAGAGGTAGAGCCGATGAAAAAAAGGGAATGCACCCTTGGTGATTTTATGTCGTCTACCGATGATACCAGGGCGGATGAGATAGCGGTTGGGACTGCTATCGAAGACTGTCCGATATCGCTGTCCACAAAGGCCACTTTTTTACCCGATTTTACGAACCTGTCTATTAAAAATTTTATGAGGGTAGTCTTGCCGGTATCACTAGCCCCTAAGACAAAAATTATTCGGCCATCTTGAAGGTCTTTGGATAACGAGACCCATTCGGGAGGAATCTCAAAGCCTTCTATGGATAAGGAGAACATGGTTATTTAGCCACGAAGACGCTAAGACACAAAGGGATTGTTAACGTGTTTGCGAGTTAATGTGTTCACGTGTTTATTTGTAACCCGCCAACCAGCAAACCCGTTAACCAGTAAACCGTATCATTCACTTCAAAAAATCGGGAATGCTTTCTCCTCGAATCAAATCCTCGTATGTTTCCCTTTCCTTTACCACATAAAATTCCTTTCCATTGACCATCACCTCGGGGACACGGGGGCGGGTGTTGTAGTTGGAAGACATAACATAACCGTAAGCACCGGCGCTGAGAACCACTAGCAGGTCGTCTTTAGCCACCCAAGGAAGCTTTCGGTCTTGAGCCAAAAAATCGCCCGATTCGCAGACCGGTCCTACTATGTCCACGACCTCTTCATTTTCCAGGTCGGCATCCGCCGTGACAATTTCATGGTAGGAGTCATAAAAAGCGGGACGAATCAGGTCATTCATGGCCGCATCTACAATCACAAATCTTTTAGCCGTGCCCTGCTTGATGTAAAGCACCTTGGTCAAGAGAGCTCCGGCATTTCCTACGAGCCATCTTCCCGGTTCCAGCAAGAGTTTATACTTAGCGTCTATTTCCTTGATTATAAGTTTTGCATATTGAGCGGGGTCCGGGGGAACATCCTCTTTTTTATACCTTATTCCTAATCCTCCGCCTATGTCTATATATCTAATTTCAATCCCTTCACCCTTTAGAACCTCGGCCAGGTCCACCAGCTTCTTCGCCGAGGCCGCAAAAGGGTAAAGGTCAAATATCTGGGAGCCGATGTGAGCATCCAATCCCACTACTTCGATTCCGCTCATACCGGCTGCACCCTTGTAAACCTCCACTGCCTTGTCGATTTCGATCCCGAATTTGCTCTTTTTAAGCCCGGTGGATATGTAAGGATGGGTCTTAGGGTCGATGTCCGGGTTGACCCTAATGGCAACCCTGGCCTTTTTACCCAATCCATTTGCCACTTTGTTCAACACATAAAGCTCTTCTGTGGATTCAATGTTGAAGAAAAGTATTCCGGCACCGATTGCCAGTTCCATTTCCTCCTCGGTTTTTCCCACCCCGGAAAAAACAACCTTCGACGGGTCTCCACCTGCTTTTAGAACCCGGCGAAGCTCGCCCCCCGAAACGATATCAAACCCGGCCCCCAGGCTGGCAAAGGTCTTTAAGACCGCCAGGTTTGAATTAGCCTTAACCGAGTAGCAAATAAGGGCGTCTATTCCCGAAAAAGCATCGCTTAAAAGGCTAAAATTATCCCTGAGGATGGAGTAGCTGTAGATATAACAGGGAGTCCCCACCGACCGGGCAATCTCTTTTACCGGAACATCCTCTACATGAAATTCGCCATTCTTATAATCGAAACCGCGCCACATGAGACATTATCTCCTTTGGTTGCCCACTTCGGGCTGTATGGAATGATTGTGCATCTTTTCATTACACAGATTACACACCCCTACGTCCCCTCTCAAGAGGGGACTTGATGGAGAAATTCCCCTCTTTAGAGGGGTGTCCCCAAGGGACGGGGTGTGTTTTGATTTCAGACCTAGACTTTAATTAGAGACTTACCCTTAAATATTCTTCAACAAAGACCAACCTATCGTTTCCCCAGAACATCCTGTCCTCTATGAAGAAGGTAGGTGCGCCAAACCCGCCCCGTTTTACTAGCTCACAAGTCTCCTTTCTCAACTCATCCTTTATATCCTGTTCCCCAATCCTTCTCATAAACCAGTCAGCATCTATGCCCAACTCGCTTACCGCATTCTTAAGAACATGATCCTGGTTTAAATCCCTTCCTTCGACCATGTAAAGTGCAAACAGCTTGTGCGTGTATTCGGCAACTTTCCCTTTTTCTTTTGCCGCCAAAGCGCCTCGCATCGGCTTCACGCTGTTCAAGGGAAACATATCAGGAAAGTTGAATGGAACTCCGTAGTATTTTGCCCAGTCTAGTAAATCCTTAATCATGTATGCCTTCTTATTCGGCACCTCAAGCGGGGCGTGGTTCCCTGACTCTTTATACGCGCCTCCGAGAAGAAAGGGCTTCCATTCCAGTTCCGCTCCATATCTCTCACAAATCCCTTCGATCCTGGTCGAAGCCAGGTAGCTGTAAGGACTGGTTAAGTCATAATAAAACTCGACCTTCTTTTTCATTCATTTACCCTCGTATAGCCATTATAAGTAGCATGGATTGAATATCAAGCAAACTAATGGTTACCGGCATCTACTGTAGGGAACGCATATCATTCGGCTGTGCTCATGACAGGCATGCGTTCCTCAAACACAGCTTATATCATGGTATTTAAGCTAAATTTACAGTTCAAATGACTGCTGTCTAAGATAATTAGAAACCAGAGATTCAAACTGGTAAAACAAGGCCTTTAGATATATAAGAAACCCTGTTTAAAATCAGGTCCCCCTCTTTTACGTTTGCAATGCAAGCCCCATCCTAATCCTATTTGTTGAAAATAGCTTTTTAATCCCGCTCATCCTTCGTCCTAGTTTATCCTGAGCGAACCTGAAAGACTCTGGGTGAAGGGCTGTTAGTGTGAATTTTTCTTGTTCTTCATGGTGAGCCTTTCTACTGCGCTCAAAGCCTGTCCTGAGCTGGTCCCCGATTTAATCGGGGAAGGGATAAACTCCGTCTAACCATGAGCCCTTCGATAAACTCTGACGAAGGACCCCCTTGCAATTGCGAGCGATGTAGTTCTCTAAGAGTCCCTCTCTTGTTCGCTACCTCCGGTCCCCGCGAAGCAATCTCTCATTTTGGACAGGTTTATTACCGAGACACAAATTAATTATTCGAGTATCTCATTTCTCTGGGAGGAAAGGATAAGAAGTGTGCACCCGCTTTGGGAATAGATACCCTCATGAATGCTGCCTGCCTCTGCACGGATGTAGTCACCCTTACGGAATAATTGGCCACCCATTTCTATAGAGCCTTCGATTACGTAACATTCCTCAGCCTCCGTATGCCGGTGGCTGGGAAAATGTGTTTTAGCATTCATCTTTACCAGAGTAGTAGCATATTGGCGGGAAGGATCATAAAAAAGTGGCTTGAGACTAACACCCTCGGCTATATCTTTCCACTCTCCTTCCTGATAGCGGACATACAATAATCCTTCCCCTTCCTTTACCTTCTCTTTGGTAAGGACTTTCTCTCTTATCCGTCGTAGAAGCTTATCTTTTAAACCTGAAGGGGGAGTTACGGACGGTGCACTAAACCCGAGCAAATCAACAACTTCTTTGAAACCTTTAAGCTCATTTTCAGATGAACTAGGATCTTCTCCAAGGAGTACCTTGAACTCATCGGTCTCTTTAGCCTCAAGAGCGCCGAGCGCGTATGATGATGCTAGCTCCTGAATCTTTTTCTTTGAATATTTGGTCGCCATTATTACCCGCCCTCTTCAGACCAGCTAAGTAGCTCACGCAGTTTTAACATTCCCAACCGAATCGCACTCTTCACTGTCCCCAGGGGTTGACCCAGTCTTTTAGAGATTTCGCTCTGAGTAAGACCGTAAAAATAGGCTAGCTCAATCGTCTCTCTTTGCTGTGGATTTAGCTTTGAGAGAGCACCTCTGATTATCTGGCTCTTTTCGAGGAATATGGTTGTTTCCTCAGGTGTATTCGAAGGGCTTGATACACCCTGCTCCGGCAATTCTTCCATGGCCTCCCTTTTTGCACCGGATCTTAACCGGTCTATAGCGCGGCTGCGGGTAAGCATCAGGAGCCAAGCCAGAGGGGAGCTTCGCCCAGGGTCGTAAGCCGCCGCCTTATCCCACACCTGCATAAAAACGTCGAGTGTTATCTCCTCGGCCTCCGACACATTCGATAATATGCGCAGTGCCAGGCCAAAGACTAACCGGCTGGTTTGGTCGTAAAGCTCGCTGAGAGCGGACTCGCTTCCCTCGGCCACACGGGAAATCAATACGGCTAAGTTTTGCTCTTTATCCGTCAATTTAGACACGTCTTTAGAAAGCTTTTGCATCCAATCCTCTGGTAATGAATGGCGTTACTTTAAGGGCAATTGAAAATTAGTGGTTCAGGAAAGATATCAAGCAGGCAGTTAATTGAGCCAGCTATCATCGACTGGAATATAGCACATATTTAGATTTCCAGCAAGGATAGCCACTTAGCATTTACTTTTAAACTAAACCAGCACCCCTGATCACATCGTATATTGAAAAGAGGGGGGAATTATAATATATAATTTAGCGAGCGATATAAATCAGGCGAAGTCCAGCATAATGAACCTATGATGATCTCAAACCACGAGAGATTCGAAGAGTTGATCCCAATTTATGCCTTAGAGGCCCTAGATGGGGAAGAACTGAGAGAGCTGGAAGAGCATCTAAGGAGTGGCTGTAGCGCTTGTGAAGAATTATTGCGTGAACAGGAAAGGATTAAATCCTTCCTCCCCTACTCCGTGATGAGCCCCATCCCTTCCCCCCGGGTTAAAGATAGGCTTTTTAAGAAAATTAAGTCTGGTCCAAAAGTTGAAGAAGGAGCCTATTCGCCGAGCTTAAGGGAAAGGTTACAGCCAATGTGGCTTAGACTAGGGGGAGCGGTTGCTCTAGCGGCGTTAGTGCTCCTAATTTTATCGAATTTATTTCTGATGAATAGGCTAAAAGACCAGCAAATGGAGATAAGCAGGCTGCAGGATAAGATAACTGACCAAACTGAGAGCTTAGAATCTCTGGGAACTAGCCTAGCCAGCAGAGAGGCGGAGATAACCGACTTGAAAGAGCAACTTGCCCAGCAAACCCAAATCACAAAGTTGCTTGAGGACCCGGACGTAGTAGTTATAAATATGGTCGGGCTCAAACCGGATATGAAAGCACACGGGAGGGTGCTTTGGAATACCAAGGAAAACAAGGCCTTCTTCCATGTTCTTAACCTTCCCGCGCCCCCATCCGGAAAAACATATCAGCTCTGGGTAATTGCAGATAGTACCCCCAAGAGTGCGGGTATATTCAAGGTGGGAGAGCGTGGTGAAAACTTTATGAATTTGGAGTCCCTTCCCGACGCTTCAAAAATTAAAACATTTGCCGTCACTCTTGAACCCGAGGGCGGCGTTCCTCTTCCCACAGGAGAGATGTATTTGCTTGGAGAATCATAAGCATCCTATAAAAATCCTCTAAGTAAGCCTTGTGCTAATAGACAGAACATTCATTAGAAAGAATCTTACAAGTCTCTACCTTAAAAAAGCCCAAAAGGGCAAAATCGGCAAACTTCACAAATTCTCGAACGAAAATACATCTTCAATCGTCTCCTCCCTTCTCAGTAGCCTTGCCTTTCCATACTCCACAAGTACGATTGCCGGGCGAGGGAATATAAATGTGCTGGATTGAGGGATGTTGTAAGCCCCTACGCTTTTTATAATCAGCTTGTCTCCAGCTTTAAGTTCTGGCAGTTTTGTTTTTCCAATTATATCTGTCTGAAGACAAAGAGGCCCATAAACCGTGGTCTCTTTTAGTTCCATACTTTGCGATTCGTCTACCGATTCTATTTCCTGCCATCTCCAGAACGAGGTGGGAAGAAGGTTAATCCCGGCATCAATCACGATGCCCCTTTCACCATTTGGGAATTCCTTAATGCCCACAACGGTAGTAATGAGATGTATGGCATCCCTGACAATCGCCCTTCCCGGCTCCAGTATTAGAACCGGCAAATCCTGGCCTCCGAATCCGTCTAAGATCGGCTCTACTATAGCCTCCACGTAGGGATTGAGTGAATCCACACTGGGAAAGCCACCCCCTAAATCCGCATACCTGATTATCACCCCCCACTTCTTTCTGATTTCTTCCGCAAAATGAACGAGCTTCTTCGCCGCTTCCCTGTAGATATCTGGACTCTTAGGCCAGATGAGCCTTACCCGCCCTGCCGGAATATCCTCCTCGGCTCCATCGGGCTCGATTATGTAGCTGGTGAGATGAATATGGATTCCCGCTATTTTGAGGAGCTTCTTTTTCACGCATCTCTCCACAACCCGAAATGCCTCGCCGGATTCAAGATTGAAGCCAAACCTGTCCGGCGACTGATGAATGCCCACATCCACGTTGATCCTGATTCCTAGGTCAATTGTCCTACCCATCTCTGATGCGATCGCTTCGAGTAGCTTTATTTCATCGAGATGGTCCGCATTTATGAAAGCCCCTTCTTCCACCGCTCTCCTTAGTTCTTCTCTCTTTTTGCCCGGACCGTTAAATACAATAGACCCTCCGGATACCCCGAGCGCCCTAGCCAGGTCATACTCAAACCCGGAGGCCACATCGGCCCATGCTCCGCTTTTATGAATTATATTCAGCACTCCCAGGAGGCAGTTTGTCTTGTATGAATAGGCGACCTTTACCTTTGGGAATCTGATTGAAAATGCTTCTCGAAATGCCTTTAGATTTTTTCTTAGACCTCCTGCAGATACAATAAAAAGCGGGGAACCGTAATCCTCGACCAGCTTGCCTATAGTAATGCCGTCAATCTTATTCATTGGAAACACCATATACCACCACGACACGACGACACTAAGTAATTAATTTGTGATTGAAAATTAACTTAGATAGTTGTGCCGTAGAGCCGTTGTGGTTAAACCAATAATTTATCCGTCTCTAATCCGCCAGGTGCACCCCCTGTATCTTCCGTAGAATTCTCTCCGCCCTTTCCGTTTTTCTATCCCGGAAGAACTGGATCACACCGTTTCGATACATTCCGGATTTAGCTTCTTCGATTGCCAGGGGAAGGACTCTCCGAAAATGCCGGGAAGCCCAGAGGTCAGGCCGGGAGATATTCAGCCGGATATAGTCCGTCGCTCCGACATCGCCCAACCCGTCTCCCGGATACACGGCAACACGGTGTTTGAAAAGAGCCACGGTAAGCTCCTGTGCGGTCACGCCCGTCTCGGAAACATCCATCACCATGGAGAAACCATACTCAGGCTCGACCGGTATGGATATGCCTTTATTTTTGACTATTGTTTCCTTTATGTGCGCATAATTTCGCCTGATTATTCCTTCCGATCTCTTGACGTAATCCTCGTCTTTAAGCGCCGCTAACGCCCCATACTGTGCAATAAGATTGGTATTAAGCCTGGTCAAGGAGACCTTTGTTATCAGGCAAGCCCTCATAAGCTCCGGATGACCGGCCAGAAATCCGATCCTTACACCAGCCATCCCGTAGCCGTGGGATACGCTGAAGACTGAAACCACGTTATCTACATTGGTCTCTCTCCAGAGGGAGCTCATCGGGTAGTGAATCGAATCCGGGTCTATCCGGTGGGTATTGTGGGTAATGTCATTGATGATGATAATGTTGTGTCTTCTGGCAAGCTCAATGAGCGCAACCAACTCTTCCTTAGTCTGAACCGTCCCGAAAGGGTTTAATGGGTCGCATACGATTATTACTTTTGCCCTGGGCGTAATCTTCTCTTTAACTTGGTTGGGGTCAAGACGATATCCGTTTCTTGAATCAAGGGTAATTTTTACCGGTATTCCTCTGGCCATTAGAATTGCCGATTCAAAGTGAAAATATCCCGGGTCGGTAATTATCACTTCGTCCCCAGGATTGATGAACGTGTGTAGGGCGTAAGAAATTCCGGCCTGGCCGCCCTCAGTCCCCACCACCTCAAAATCTTTACTTCTTTCCCGTTTCAGTTTTATCTCCGCGCATGCGTCTCTAAGAGGATTTATAAGGTCGGGGGAATAGGGGTTGATATTGGATGCCTTGGTTTGTGCCCGCATCGCCTTTACCGCGCTCTTGGGCGGGCCCACGTAGCAGGTCATCCATCCCAGGTCTGCCCACTCTCTTGGGTCTAAATCAATCCGGCCCTCCTTATAAATTTCCCCCATGTCCAAACCCAAAATCTTAATGGCATCGCGGTAGGTCATGTAGTTCCACATCCCGTGCGGGCTTTCCATGACCGACTTGACCCTGTTTGATAAAACACCCTTCATAAAGGATGACGCCTGAGCCTCGTCTTCCCATCCAAGAACAAATCTTTCTTTTTTCATTAGTTGCCCCTGTCTTTGTAGGGGCGACCCGGCGGGTCGCCCCTACATTAGTTTCTCATCATAACCACAGCATAAATCCCATAAGGGTCCATAGTTACCTTGGGGTCCTTAAATCCGGCATCTGCCGCCCATCCTATTACCTGCTCCGCAGGCCTGAGATGCCAAACGCATCGTTCTCCCTCCTGGTTTACCAGCGTCCTGGCGATTAACTCTATCTGCGGATTATAAGTTTGCACGTTGAAAAGGATAGTCCCCGGATTGAGTATGTCCCTCAAATGAAAAAAATGCCTCCGTATTAACTCGTCGTCATGGATGATTCCATAAAGCCCCACCTCGATCAGGAGGTCTGGATCAGGACGGATGTTTTTCAAGCTATCCAGGTCAAGCGCATCTCCAAGCTCGTAGCTCACTTTATCCAGCAGATTCAATTTCTCGGCTGTGGCCTTGCTCTCAGCAAGGACCGTCCCATCGATATCACGGAGAAGGACATGCACATGACCATTGACTTCGTTGAGGGCATCGTAAACATAATCGGCCTTTCCCGAAGCCAGGTCCACTATAAAAGTAGGACGCCCGTTCCTACCTTTCAAAAAATCTTTGATAGCGTTTTTCTGAATTTCCTTGATGGCCCGGAATGCCTTGCAAGTAACCTGATTAAGAAAAGCCCTGTCCAGTGCCTTGCCTATATAAAACCTTCCACTGGGAACATTGCGGTAAATGTAGTTCATAATCATCCCGGAGTCGAAGCCGTAAGTATAACTTATCCTTATCCCCTCGGAGAGCATACCTATAGTCCTGAGGAATAAAGAGACGAATTGATAGTACCAGTATTTTGGAGAGTACACCGGGAGCGGGTTTAACAACTCCTCAAAGGCGGGCATTCTTCTACGAGGCATACCATTTTATCTCCTCATCTTCCCTGTCCGAGTAGATTTTGTCGGCAATCATTTTTATCTCTTCCGCACGATTTTTCTTTTCAAGTGTATCCGCATTCACCTCGAAGTATTTCTCCAAAAGCCCTAGATGTTCCCGGACATCCTTCTGAACCTCTTCTATAACCGTCCTGCTCTTTGGGTCGGCCACGCTCTGATAAATCCTGAGTAAAGACGAAAAATGAATAAGAGAGCCCCAGGCATAGGCAAAATCATCGAAGGGGTCTTGATATTCCTCTAGTATGTCGTAAATCCTCTGGCCAATATCGGGAGGCCTGTACGTTTCCGGTGTTTCACCGAGCTCTTTGGCCCTGTCCGAAAAGAGCTTGGCATGCCTGGCGTTATCAGCGATTATACGGGCGGCAGCCAGTTTCATTTCCAGGCTCTTGATGTTTTTCAGCTTCCCTCCGAATAAATCCACCCACGCCAGCATCCCGTAGGTATGCCTACTGAAAGCCCTGGCCAGCCGTCTTGGGTCGGAAAGTACTTCTTTTAATTTTTCAGGATTCCGTATGCTCAATTCAGTCTTACAATTTAACCACAACAGCACGACGGCACAAAGAAAACTTTTAATTCATTTTTTGATAATACTCTTTTTCCTCTTTTCCGTGGTGCCGTGGTGTCGTAGTGGTTCAAGTCAATACATCTTTTTCAAAATATTCACCAGCTTCATATTGCCCTCAGCCGGAACCTGCCAGTCGACATGAACTACTTTTATTCCCTGGGCCTCGAGCGCTTCCTTAAAGCTCTCAAGCCCAATATTTATTGCCTGAATTTCTTGATGGAGAATATCTGGAGCTTCTTTCTTCCCTTGAGAAGCTCCGGCCAAAATCAATTCCTCCATCCGGGAAAGTGCTTGGCTGGCTATCTCTTCCGAGTCGGCTTCAACTGCCATCACCAGGTCGCTTCCGCCTACAGCTTTTATCTCTTCGGTCATCAATCCGGCATCTTCCAATGCAAATTTAGCCTTCTCCGTTGCCATTACCGCCACTGCCTTATTTACCCCCTCCATCTCTTGCAGACTCTTTGATATGCGCATCAGGCGAAGCGCATCCTGAAAGTAATTTTTTCTAATCCTGAATTTTATGGCCAAGGCTCTTATCCCCCTTAATCAGTCACTAACAATCCTGCAAATAACAATCCCTAATCTCCTCCCCCTTGAGGGGGGGATTAAGGTGGGGGTAATTTGTATTTATCCCCCTAACCTTCCCCGCAAGTGGGGAAGGGATGAAGAAGCATAGCATTTTCATTGGCATTAATACTTATTAATCCGTAGCGATAACATATTCTATCGGACATGACTTTGAAATTGTATTACTCACAAAACAATACTTCTTGGCCAGGCTTATAATATCCTCCAAAATCTCAGAAGGAAGAGAGCTATCAACCTCGACCGTCAGCTTGGAGAAGATGAAATTCAGCAAGTTCTTTTGCCCCCGGACATTTACCCGCATATCCTTCACCTCTATCTTTTTCTTTCTGGCCACATAAACGAGCGCAAGGCAAAAACAGGAAGCCAGGGAGGAGAGAAATAACTCAGTCGGCATCATCCCGGTATCGTCCCCGTGAAATTCCGGGGCCTCATCAACCGGGACCCGAAACTGTCTTGCTATCACTTCAACTTGATAATTCTTCTTCCATACGGCTTGAACTTCCATAATCTCACCTTAAGTGCGTAATTTTAACCAAAATAATGAGATAATGATAGGAACGAATAACAATTGACCTACAAATGGCCAGTTTGCAACGTGCCAAATAGCATTAACAGGCAGTATAATTCTTTGGTCTTGTTATTTCTGACGAGATTTTTGAACACCCATAAGTGAAATAATGATTGAAATAGTTTCCTATAAACCCTTCTTGGAGGAGATCGCTATGATTAAACTCTTTTCTCATACATTAAACCTAGCCGTCATTTGCGCCAGCCTCGCTGTAGTAACAAATCTTTATGCGGCGGAACAGTCCGTCACCGGCATATTCCGCGGCAACGGCAAAGATGCCCAGCTCGCTTACGCCGTTGCCCGTCCCGGAGAGCCCTTTTCCGGCGAGGAGACCATCATCGTTGTGCTCACCGAGAAAGACACCGCCGGTGAAGACCGTCCCGACATCATGGCTGCCTTCGGCCAGTTCGGCAGCGCCCTTATCCTCACATTCCAGCGTTCCGGAGACCTGGTCGGTTGCGAGGTAGCGCACACCGCACATGAAAAATCGCCCTTCAGTTCTATCGGTAAACTAGAGGTCAAGGATTTTAAGATAGAGGGAGACAGGGTGCAGGCTAAGCTATCAACTGGTGGAGAGGTGGAAAGCTTCGGCAGTCAAACCTGGGAGGTTGATCTCAGCTTCAGCACAAAGGTAGAATAACGGCGGTAATGATCGAGATAAGCATCAACATCGATGTCGATGACCCGGATAGGGCAGTCGAGTTTTATAACAAAGCATTAGGACTTCGGCCAGGACGCCTTTCGACGATAGCGTGGTGGGAATACTCGGAGCTTCTTCGAAGATTTATCTATTGGCTAAGCCCTCAGGCAGTCTCGCTTCTTCCAGCACTCCCCTAAAGCGAGGCTATCGGCGGCATTGGATCCCGGCACATCTTGATTTCACCGTCGATGATATCAATGCCGCTGTGGAAAAGGCTAAAGCTGCCGGAGCTAAGCTTGAGGGTGATATCAACACATACAAGTGGGGACACATCGCCTAAATGGCCGACCCCCTTCGGACACGGCTTCTGCCTGATCGAGTTCATAGGAAGCGGCTATGACGAAATAGTGGGCTAACCACTCTTTTCTTCACGCCTGTCATTTAGCCATTGACTTGAGATTAAGCTTTTCGTACTATGTCTGCGAAACTGTACCGAAGGAGTGGAGATATGAACGTTCGTCCGAGGGACAGATTCTCTTCTCAGGTCGTGCTCAATCCCGCTATGGTGTCTGAGTTTGCCCGCTCCGCCGGAGACGACAACCCGGTTCATCATGACCCTTTTTTTGCAGCAACAACTAAATATCGCCGCCCCATTGCCAGCGGTACCCACACCACTGCCTTACTCCTCGGACTTACCGCATCCCACTTCTCCAAGGGTGCGACGATGGTCGGTCTAGAATTCTGGGTACGATTCCGTCGCCCGGTTTTTGCCGATGAGACCATACGGCTGGAATGGCTGGTGATCAAAGTCACACCCAACACCCGTCTGGGCGGGGACGTTGTCGAACTTCGAGGACGGGTAAAGAGCCAGGACGGCCTGACCGCAGTAGGAGCAAAAGGCCGGGTATTGGTCACAAAACATCTTTGACTTTGAACGTGCAAAGACTGTAATCGACAACGCAGCACATAATTGCTGCCGAACAGACCGTTTCCGGGGAGGCAATTTTACTCTGGTTGTCATTCCCACGCAGGTGGGAATCCGGTTCTTCAAAAAAATGGATCCCCGATTAAAAATTTCGGGGATAACAGAATTGATACATGGTTGATTCTGTCCCTTGGCTCAGACGGGAACACCCTGGCACGATGGAGCAGATTCGGTACACATTTTTAATCCCTCTACTCCCGTTGACTTAAAAGGATTTTTATTAGTAAACTTCACATACTAACAAAGTATGACTTATGAGTTCGCATCAACAATCATGAATGAGGAGGAATAGGCCATGAAAAAGCGAGTCGACAGGAGAACGGTTGACCTCTCCGCCTATCCCAACTTGGTTGTTATCTACCTGGGAATGCGCGTCAACCAGGTCAAGGGTCTATGGACGTTTTTTAGCTTCGGGCCGAAGATTGCCAAGGCTGTAGCGGCAAAGCCCGACGGTTTGCTTTTACATGAGAACCTCTACTTTGGTTTCTTCCCTCCCCATTTCGGTATGCGACAGTACTGGCGAGACTTTGAGTCACTCGAGCGATGGGCCCGCTCACTCCCCCACCAACAATGGTGGCAGGAATTCGTGCACGATTCGGGAGGAACGGGATTCTGGCATGAGACGTATTTCATTCGTGGCGGCTATGAGGCCATATACGACGACGTAAGGGTTCCGGTCGGTCTGATGCAATTTGCTCCTGTGTTGGAGGCGCGTGGAGCGATGTTCTCAGCAAGAAAACGGTTGCATCTTGAAGGGGAACCGGTAGTGGCAGCACCAGTAACGGAAGAGGAATTCTACAAGTAGATTTGGTAGTAATAGATATATCGTTTGATTGATTACACCCTCTTAAGTTCTTCCAGCAAGGCTGGCCGTTTCTTGTATTGTTCACTAAATTCTTTAATGAGTTCGCCGACCCTGTCGCCTGCCCCTAGGTTTTTCATTCTCCGAAGCATTCGGCAAACATCCTGGTAGGCAGCCCGACCCATACTATGGAGCAAAAGTTCCTTTGACTTTTTTTCGTAAATCTCTATCAGCTCCTTCGGAAAATGAGGGGCCAGATATCTATGGTAATCCTCGATCGGTCCAATAGAAGAAGAATGATCTCTTACTAGGTCGAAGAGTCTTTGCCATTCCTTTTCTCGAATAAATACTTCCGCTAATGTGTTGTTGGATGCTTCTCGTCGTAATTGCTTGACTAATTTTTCGACCTGATCCGGCCAGGTAGTCTGGGTATATGTCTTCTTGAGTTTTTTGTAGTATTCAAAATCGCCGGTTTTGAGGAAAAGAAGACTGGCGTACTCCCGGATGCTTTCTACATTTTTTTCTTTCTGTGCTACCTTAAGAAGCCATTCAAGCCATTCGTTCACGAGACCAGGGTATCGACGTACCGTATCCTGTCTAATTCCCTGTTTAGCCAACTCAATTACTCTTTTAAAATCCTTATTGGCAAAAGCTTGCCCTATAGCCAGACGAAGAATAGGTGTATGATGGATGTTGTCATTTATAAACTGGTTAACGTCCTTCTCATTACCCCGTTTCCTGATGACTTCAAGCTTTATCTGGGTGGCTTGCTCCTGATCATATTGGTCAGTGAATTCGCTAGACTGCTTTGCTCGCAGTACTTTATCGAGGATGGCAAAAAGCTCTTTTTCTTGTTCATCTGAAGAGACAAGCTCTCCCGCCAATTGCAAGAAATTCCACTTCCAGTCCCACCCTTCGTACTGCTTGTGCTTTGCTTCAGTTAAACAGTAGTAAAATAGGTCTTTTCTGGTTATTGGATCTTGAATTTTCTCGATACATTTATAGAACTCTTCAAACGCCCATTCAATAGCACCGCCGATATCGCCGTTTGAATCATCTGCAAACTGGAGTGCCGGCACGAGTTCCTCAATTACCGCCTGGAATATAGGTATAGCTTGTTCCGACTTGCTGCTTTCCGCAAGCTTTACCGCTTTATTCAATAACTCTTCTACTCCTTTAACTGCTCGCCGGCCACTCCAGTAGTCTATAAAACCGTGGTGATCCATGCCGGAACGAAGTGATTCCTTAACCAGTTCTCTATAGGCGCTTTTACTACCCCCTCCGGAGCGAGGCGTAGATTGAGCCAATAAGGTGAGGCGAAATTCACGGTTTCTAAGGGCATAGCTACGTACCAAATCGATAATTTCTTCCTGAGACATTGTTCCAATCGCTTCGTCCACTTCCTCGGCAACCGTTTTGGGCTTTTGTTTTACGGTATTTCCTTTTTTTCTTTTTGATCCTATTTCTCCTTTCTTTATTGGCACCCCCGTACCTAGGCGTTCTTGAATCGCATAAAGCACAGCCACCTCGTGCTTACATACGGGACTGAGATCATAGGGACAGGTACAGCTATAATCGGTTACCACATCGTTAGATATACTTATTCTGACTTCATAAACCTGAGTCCCTTCAACCTGCGCAGTCCACATACCGGTTTCTATCTCTTCCAAATCTTGCACCAGCCCATTCTGCCAATACCTCTTCCCGCGCTTAATCATCATCTGGCCTATCGACGATTCAAAATCGGACAAAGTAATGTTCATCATGCTTTCTACCTCAAGTAGTATTTGAGCTTGTATTATTATAAAGAAGAAGTAAGGCGCAGCAAACTTAGCTCAACATATCTCTTTGGGATGCCGTTGGCCGTACTGACTGGCTATAAGAGCGGAAGCCGTACTGATATTGACTTATGAAATAACCCCTCGCCTATTATGATAGTATCGGATGACAAACAGCCTATTCCTATATTTTGCACCTGTTAATATGCAAGCATCATAAATATTGGCTATATTCTAGCCAGAATGCGATTTGGTATCATCTTCTCACCAGAGGCGGTTGATGACTTACGCAAACTGAATGCTTATTCACGTGCAATAGTGCGGGATGCAATTGAAAAACACCTAAGGTACGAACCCACGAAGGTAAGCAAAAAGCAGATCAAAACGCCTCCGCGGGCTATCACCTCCGCAGTATCGGCTGCGGGTAGAAGTAGTTTGCGTGTTTTGTGACGTGTCGGAAGGAGTCGTAGAAGTTTTGGCTATTATTCCAAAATCAGAAGCCGAATCTTGGCTTAAAAAGATAGGAGAAACAAAATGAAGAAGGTAGCTTTATCAGAAGTGAAAGACGATCTCTCGAAATATTTGCGACTGGCAGAAAAAGAGGAGATAATAATCACCGGCCACGGCAAGCCAGCAGGAATATTAATCGGGTTCGAGTCGGAAGACGATTGGTTTAATTATCGATTGGAAAACGAGCCGCGCTTTTTGAAACACATAGAAACTGCCGGAAAAAACATACGAGCAGGTCGAGGTGTACGATTCGAAGACATTGAAGAATAACGACGGAGATAGTTGCGTAAACCAAGATTAATAGACCGATTTTTTAGCCCGCTACAAAGACAGCCATAATTACGAGTGCTTGTGGTATGAGCGCGGAGGAATGGAAACCTTACCGGTGAAAAAGTTAAGCAGCATAAGAAAAGGAACATCCATGTCAAAAAAGAGTAAAAAGAATGTAGGGCAGGACGACGTAAAAACCCGCATTCGGAATTTGAAAAAACAGTCAGAAGAACTAACTGCTGAACAAATGGTTTGCGATGAACCATCCCGTTGCCCGGCAGAAATTAAAGAAAAATTCTGGGAATACGTTGCCGCATTCGAGCAAGCAGCTTGGAACCAACCGTTTCAAGTTCTAATTGAATCGGGCATATCTTTACCTTCACCTGATGAATTAGATGACTCTCAACTGATGGCCAAATTATGGGAAGTAGTTAACGCGCTTTCTTTACTTCACGTGTACCTGCATCACACTAACCACCTGAGTGATCGCGAACTATATAACCAGCTTTGGAGCGACTTACTACGTGAAGAGATGGTCATGCAGCCCGACAATGCTGACTTTGCTTGTCACATTGATTTGGTTGGAAGCGGCAGTGAAGAAGATATATACATCTACCTAAAATACTATGCTGATGAGGATGAAAGAAACTGGTGGGTAAAAGAGTGGCCTGGGGAGCGAATACCCGGCCGCGACGAGCCTCCGTTTGATCGCGACCGCTTCCTGCCGTATGCCAGCTTCGAGGAAAAGCTAAGTGCGAACTAAGAGTGATCTAACAAGGAATTGCACGTAAGCACAGAAATCAGCCTTTTATGCTACAAAAACACCGGTTACGTGCCGAGATGTTCGGTTTTTACCTAACCCTAAGATTGATCGAATAAGGGTTCGTAAGCCATGAAAAGTCGCCCCATTTTTAACCACACAAGCAGTTCCAAAGCTTGACACAATTTATTTTGTAATTACAATATAGCTACTTACACTTAGAGGTTAAACCTGATGAAAATCAGCATCATTAAAATCGGTAATTCACAAGGGATCCGCATCCCCAAAGCCATCCTGGATCAAACCGGTCTCAAGGACGAGGTTGAGCTCCAAGTAGAAAAAAACCGGATTGTTCTTTCATCCCCTAAACAACCTAGACAGAATTGGGCGGAAGCATTTCGCTCGATGGCCACGCATGGCGACGATAAACTGCTCGACGAGGACCTGACCGGTCGTACCGAATGGGACACGGATGAATGGGAATGGCGGTAAAGCGATTTGAAGTCTATCTAGTCAACCTTGATCCTACCGTAGGCAGTGAGATTAAAAAAACAAGACCCTGTCTCATTATTTCTCCCGATGAAATGAACCGGTTTATAAACACTATAATCATTGCTCCGATGACAACCAAAGGGAAAATATATCCTACGCGTGTACCTTGTACTTTCAAAGGTAAGCAAGGGCTAATCGTGCTCGATAAAATAAGGACGGTTGATAAAACAAGGCTTGTCAAAAGAATCGGGAAGATTGATAATTCAACTCAAGATAAGATCCTTGAAGTGCTTGCAGAGATGTTTGCGCCATAGCGTGCAGCTCGAACCCATTTTTTGTTATTTTATATCAACACTTTCTAAGATCCCTTCATAAAACTCCTCATGCTTTAACGCCGTAGTCCTCCAGCTATAAGACTCGGCTGTTTTTCTTCCGTTTTTTATCAGTCTGTCCCGGAGCTCCGGATTCTCCATGGCCCTGATGATCCCGTGAGCCAATGCTTCATAGTCCATCGGTGAAACCAGTAAAGAATTTTCTTCGTCTCCTAGATACTCGGTGAGAGGTTCGATAATAGAGGCAATCACTGGAAGCCCGGAGGCCATGGCTTCAAAGACGACGAGCCCCCAGCCTTCTTTCACCGAGGGAAAGACCAAAACATCCGCCGCTCCATAGAGTTTAGTCATCGAATCATCGGGAACATTGCCAAGAAGTATTATGTCTTCATCTAACCTACATCCAGACCTTTTCACCTCAGAAAAGAATTCATCACGATACACCCGGTAATCGAACAGCGTTTCTCCGCCTCCGATTAGCCAGACTAAACGCTCACCCTTTTCTTTAAAATATGATTTGGCAATTCCAAATGCCCGTAGTGTGGTTAGCGTGTTCTTTCGCGGCTCGATTCCGCCTACGCTGAGAATCACCCTACACCCGCTTACCAAGAAGTCTTCTTTAGCTTTATCCTTGAATCCCTCGACGCCGGTAATTTTAAACCTCTCCACATCTACGCCGTTGTTAATGACGGTGGGGTTCAGGGAAAATCGAGAGCGAAGCTCATTTTCCCAGAATTTACTGACAACGATTATGTGGTCAGGCTCGATGATGCTTCTCAATTGACACTCGATCAGCGATGGTGACGTGAAATCATCTACGTGGTGAA
This sequence comes from Thermodesulfobacteriota bacterium, assembly GCA_035559815.1. Lineage (NCBI taxonomy): Bacteria > Pseudomonadati > Thermodesulfobacteriota > Thermodesulfobacteriota bacterium. The sequence continues at coordinate 58,195 of DATMAT010000051.1, read as the reverse complement.
CGGTTCTTATGAAGGATTTAATCAAACCAAGATTACGCAACACCAGAAGCGCATTTGCAGAAATGCAATCCTCAGCATGGTAGATGTCGCAATCTAGATTTGTATAAGCCAGGTATGTGGAGTAGGTATTGATGTATCTCTTCACCTTTTCATCCATACCCTCATCGGGCAAGTTCTCGCAGGGAATTAGGGTATAAGGAACGCCTACCGGCCTGAAAAAACCCTCTCCACCGCTAAGGGCATATATATGAACCCGGTGTCCAAGATGGGCTAATTCCTCTGCTAAAGATAAAGTATGCACCACTCCGCCTCGTGGCTTGGTTGAGTAGGTGAGTAGGGCGATTTTAAGAGATTTCATGGAAGATGTCGTTAATTTGATTTTGATTAAAACTACGCAAAAAACACACCCTTCGATAGGCTCCAGGGTGAACGGCATTAGAACTAAGCCATTCATGGTGAGCTAGTCGAATCATGAACAGTAATTCCTTCTATGTCTTAATTATCAACGATTTATTCAAGTTCCAACATGTCTTCTAGCCTCTCCAGCCTCGAGATCAAAAAGCGGATGCCGTAGTAGATGCCGATGGCAATATCGGCCCCGGATGTTTCCCCCATGCCTATGACCGTCTTGGCGGAGGAGGCGACCTGGTTCGGGTCTTTTGTCAGAAGAGCATGAATCAACTCAACCACAGCTTTGGGGCCTTCACCCCTTCGTGCTTGATTTAGAAAGATTTGGCTGTAAATCGTAGTCTTTTCCTTGGCCAATTTACAGATGTCTCTAGACAGCTTCTGGTAGAAAATCAACTCTTTTGTGCCATTTTTCCGAAGTGCCTTTCCCCCTATTACCAAACTGAGTATTAATCCGGCAAGAAAATCGTCACCAGAAGGAGTGAGCCCTGGTCCAAGCCCAAGTATTTCCGAGGCTCTGGCTAATATCATATTGTGATCACCGCTAAATAGTCCCCACATGAGCGTCTCGATATTGGGCCTCGCTTTTTCCGAAAGGATTGGCATTTGAGGTCTAAGAAAAACTTGTGCTGGTCCATATAACTCCACATTCTCCAAGAGAGGAACAAGCCCTTCCCGGCTTGGACAGGTGTATATCACGTCTCTCAAGATTCTAAGATTGAGACTGATCTTGATTAAGTCCAAAAGGGCACTCCGCTTGGGAACCGGTGGGGAAAACGAATTGGCAGATTTCCCGAATCTGATGGTGAGCGCTTTGTCCTCAAAAACCAGACTATCCCCATTAATCTCGATTTTCATTCCTTCTTCTATACCTATTGACCTGAACCCTCTCTCATAGGGATCACCGATGACTATCGAGGTAGGACTGATAAAGTCTTCATTTTTGATCACGCTAATCAGATTTCTGCCGATTTGGATATAGAATCCCCGGTCAAAGACGCTATGCACCCTGGCTGTCTTTCTAGAACCGCGCAGTGCTTTTGCCGCTCTATGGCCGACGAATTCAGCTTCTATTATCAAATCATCCACGTTAATAACCACTACCACACAACGGCACAAAGTAAAACTCTGGAAACATTTCTTGGTGTCGTCGTGCGGTTGTGGTTAGAAATAGTTTCAAAACGAATCAGCCCCATCTTTTCCAATGCGGGCGCTGGCCCGAAGGGTACGAGCTAAGGAGAATTAACCTCCGGCGGATACCCCAGGGAATCTTAGAATAAATCGGGACAAAGATGTTTCTCCAGAAAAAGGGACCCAGGCCGCTTTCACGATAAGGCTTCGCGCAGAATTCGGGGTAACGGGCCGCCATCTCGTCGGTGGCGGCCTCGAGCAAGTATTTTTCAGCATTTTTTCTAAGCCATTCACCGAATGATTTTTGTTCTATCATTTTAGTTCCTTGGTAATAATTTAGCCACAAATGAGCACGAATTCACACTAATAAAATGATGCATTAATGATGATGAATAATTCATGAGAATTTTTTACATAACTCTGAATCTGCATCTTGTATCTTGTTTGTTTTCAGTCGAGTTAATCTCTCTAAATTCGTGGTTAAACCTTTACTTGTTTCCCTTCTTCAACTCCGCCAGCCCGGCCTGGGCGGCCAGGGCAATAGGCTCCATCAGCGCTCCAATCGGAGGGGAATACACATTCTCCATCCAGGCGTAGTCGTGTAGCGTAGCCCCACGCTTTATGGTAAATGCCAGAAAGTCAGCCCTTTCTTTGATCCCCTCTCCACCGGACATCTGAGCGCCCATCACCCGAAGTGTTTTAGGGTCGGCAATCAGCTTCACCCGTATCCTGCTCACACCCGGGTAGTATCTAGCTCTTGAAATTCCTACGGCTACTGCGACAAAATGAGGTATACCCAGAGCCTTATGCAACGTCTCCCCCATAGAGACCCCACCCATCTGCACCTTTCCACCAACCATTCCCCAGGGCACGTAAACCGGGTCGTAGGCACGCTCCTCTCCAGCCGCATTCGCTCCGGCCACCCTTCCCTGTGAATAAGCGTGACTTCCGGAAAGACCCTGAATAGGAAGGTCGGTAACACCGTGGATAACCTCAGCACAGTCTCCGACGGCGTAAACATCCTTCACCGACGTCCGCATGTGGTCATCCACCACCACCCCACCGGTCGAGCCGATCTTCAACCCCGCCTCCCGTGAAAGCCGGTTATTCGGCTTTTTATTCGTGGCAACCACAACCACATCGCAATCTATATCACCATCAGTGGTAACAACGGATTTTACCCTTCCGTCTGAACCCCTGAATTCAAGAACCTTGGTCCCGAAATGGATCTTCACCCCAAGCTCTTCTAAAGATTTCTGCACCGGCTCCATGATGTCCGGGTCGGCGACCTTAGACATAAGCCAGGGGCCTTCGTCCACAAGATGGGTTTCAAGCCCTCTATGGGCCAGATTTCCGGCCATTTCGATCCCCAATGGCGTAGCCGCTACCACAACTACCTTCTTAATCTGGTCGAGAATCTTATCAAACTCCATCGCTCGACGGATGTTTTTAACATAATGAATCCCCTCTAAATCAACACCAGGGATTTCCGGTTTCTCATATTCAAACCCGGTGGCTATCACCAGCCGGTCCCATGGGAACTCTTGAGAGCCGACGCTTACCGTGCGTTTATTAATGTCGATCCCGGTAACCGTGGTTTGCAGCCTCAAATCGATTCCTATCTGAGCGTAATGCTCCGAGGTTTGAAGAAAGAGGCTCTCAAAGCTGGGAATCTCCCTACCGTGAACGAAAGGAATGCCGCAAGGGCTGTAAGCTACGTCCTCATATTCGGTAAATAGAGTAACGGAGGCGTCCGGGTTGACGTTCTTTGCCGTCGAGGCGGCAGAAATTCCGCCAGCCCCGCCACCTATTACGATTATGCGAAGATTGTTTTGTGCCATGTTCATTTCTCCTCACTCACATTAGAAATTACTTTTATACTCCCTCCCACCCAAGAGTAAACTCATTTAGTAAAGTGGATATTGCGGATATATATATCTCCGCTCGTCCTGAGCTCGTCGAAGGGCGCCTTCATAAGCTAGAGAGAATACTTTCCATCCTTCGACAGGCTCAGGATGAATGGGTTATTAATCCTACATAGCACCTTTTCTTTCCTATAATTCACACGCCTTCCGATAATATACGGAAAGAAGCAAATTAACCTATATTCAAATAATTCAACTCACATTTATAGTCCTTGCGAATTTCTTAAACCTCACGTTGCCCGGGTTCAAAGCCTTTTCGAAATCGGGAAGCGCCGAGCATTCACCGCAGCTTACACATCCGGCCTTGCTGCTCTTCGAGCGTCCATCGTATTTAGAAAGTATCTTCGCTGCTTCGGTGTAAACATACTCCATCACCTCCGGCTTGGGAGGCTTTACATTCTCCATCGGCGTGCCGGCAATCGGACGAAACGGAACTATGAACGGATAGACCCCAATTTCAGCGCACAGAGCGACACCCTGTGTAACTGTCTCCAGTCTCTCTCCCAATCCGACTAGAATATAAGTGCTCACCTGCCATCGGCCAAAGACGCTAACCGCCTCCTTCCATGTTTCCACATAACGGTTGAACCCGATCTTCGCCTTCCCCGGCGTTACCTTCTCGAAGACATCGGGGTCAAATGTTTCTATGTGGACTCCCAAAGCGTCCACACCTGAATCCTTCAAACGCCTTAGCCAGGACAGGTCTTCCGGCGGAATTATTTGAAGCTGAATGGGAAGCCCGGTTGCCCTCTTCACCTCCGAGCATATTTCCGCATATTTGGCCAGAGCCTTCTCTTCATCTTTAGCCACTCCCGAGGTAAAGACTATATTGGAGATTCCGTCCAGCTCCTTGGCTAGCAATATAGTCTCGACCAGACTCTTAGCATTCTTAAACCCGACCGTGCTTCTATCCTGGAGTGTAAGCTCGATTCCGCAAAACTGGCATCTCCTCCAGTCTTGCCAGAAATCGCAGGTCTGAAGGAGCGTCGTCGCAAAAGTGGTTGGGCAATGAAGGAGTCCCATACGCTGCATCGGTATTCCACTCGATGTTTTGTGCTGGTAGAACCTGGCCGCACCCATCAGTTCAACCTGGGCCAGGGCGACCTCGTCCCGGAATATCCAATATTCACCGTTTATCTGGTCGAGGTGATATGGAGAAGTATCAAGAAAATCGCCTACTACCGGGATATTGGCCTCACAGTCAGGAAGGATTTTTAGATGAATCCCTCCGGTTGGTCCCGCTCCCCCTCTCCTTATGTCCCTGGTATCCGGAATCTTAAGACCATAACTCTGTAGCTCCACTTTCAGGGTCTTCGAATCCATAGTCCCCTCCTTCAGTTGCAGATTGACGATTGCAGATCGTGAGATACATTATCAGCCACAGAGTGCACAGAGGATGAAGAGAATAGTAAAGTTCTTACTTTTCTCTGTGTCCTCTGTGGCCAGAAAAAGCCTTTATATCCACAATCAGTATAACTAAACAGTCCAGGTGCTGAAAATCATCGCGCCCGCTCTGGCATGTTCGATGGTTATGTCCAGGATGTCGGTCGGATGTATTGGTCTAACACCCTCGAGCATATCCTCTTCCCTCACGCCGATAAGACAGGCGGCAGAGAAACGGCAGGCATAAACCTTTATTCCCTCACTGATCATCCTTTGAACCAGATTGGGATAGAGCTGAATACCCGCACCATAACCGTCGTCTCCGATGTTGGGCCAGCCCCGGTAAACCGGGATAGCGGATGCCGGGCCGTAGAAAACGACGCTCACATCGTAACCTTTTCTCTTACACCTTATAGCCGTAAGCATATTGATGCCGGCTACCGATCCCTCATACGGAACCGTATGGACGAGAAATAATGCCTTCTCTCCCGGGTTTGCTTTGTAATCCGGGAATACCTTCTCCTCATAATTAACAATCGCCTTTCCCTTTTGGGGTTTCTCTCCTTTTACTCGCTCTACAGCCATTTTGCATTACCTCCTTTTTTGTTTTCTCAAAATTTTGCCACTAATGAACACGAATTTACACGAATAGAAAACATTATCTTCATGAGTTTTTTGCACAAGCTTTTTTCATTCGTGCTCATCTGTGTCAATTCCTGGCTACTGGCTAAACAAAAACCTCTTACCTAGAATAAAGCTTCTGGGCGTTTTCCCAGAAGATCTTGTTTTTTAATTCTTCCGAAATCTTCGCTCCCTCGACCTTCCAGTACTCCGAGGGGAAATCCCCCCAGGGGGTGTCGGAAGCAAAAAGCACATTATCCGTGCCAATACCGGTGCGTTCTACCTCATATAGCAACCAGCGCGAGCCGAAGCCGATAGCCCAAGTGGTATCCGTGTAAACCTGATAGCCATCCTGGACAAGCTCTATGAATTTTGGGACGAGCCTTATGTGGCCGCTTACCCCGCCACCCATGTGAACTATATGGACCTTGATTCGCTTTCCATATTCCTTCACAAACTCAAAGGCATTTCCCACATCCGAGCCCCCGCCGGGACTGGTATGAATATGCAGGACAAGGTTATTCTCCTCAGCGGCTTTGACGATGCCTTCCCATATTCCCCTAACCGTCTCATCCCATTCGCTCGGTTTGTAGGTCCCGCCGAGAAGGCAGGTGGCTTTTAAAGCCACAATGCCCTTTTCTTTCACATGCTTTAAAGCCTCCTCGGTTCGCTCCTTGTCCTTGGCCATACCGGAAACCCATATGGCGCCGACAAGACGATCCGCCTTATGAACACTGTCAATCACCAGAGGATTGAGAGTAAAAGGTTGCGCGGAATCGGGCACGCCGTAATTGGAGATAACCATTGCCCGGTCTATCCCGTATTCATCCATGTGTTTTACGTATTCTTTCGAAGTTGGGTATTCGATTACAGTAGGTTTTACTGGTTCCTTAAGGTCATAGAACTTGTATGCGGCCAGTTCGCCAACATGGGAATGAGCATCAAACACTTTTCTGTTTACTTTCACTGGTATCACCTCCCAACTGCCGTATTTTACTGCTGTAACCCCTGTCGCTCTTATCTTAGTATAAAAGCAACGAAAGGGCAATCATGTACTTGCCATTTCTCTCCTTTTAATCACCTCCCTTTCTTAAAATGTGTATCGGCAAACTACATACCACTTTGCCGATACCGTGTTAAATCAACCTGACTTCTTACACAGGTTTAGAAAACCCCGCCCATCGGTATAAAGACTAGTGCACCAAAGGCCGAGAATTCTTGCCGTGCGCCTGAAAAATCCAAACCTCGGTTTCACTTTAACAACCCTCTTCCCTGAAGCTTCATTCAACACCTGCCCAATTTCTAGGCACATTGTTTTAAAAATAGACATTTTTTCATTTTATCCGTTCATCGCCCACACTCCCATACGCCCATACCCTCCCCCGTCCATATGTTTTCATCACGCCACAATCTCCGTTCCTCCCTCTCCTTTTATTGCCGCTTCGATACCCTCAAGCGAAGTTATGATTGTTTTCTTCCCGCCTGAATCGAGAAACCTTATAGCCGCCTCTATTTTAGGCCCCATGCTGCCCGGAGGGAAATGTCCTTCCTCCCAATATCGCTTGGCTTCATCGAGCGTGATTCTACCTAGTGTCTTTTGTTTAGGTGTTCCGTAAAAAATAGAAACTTGGCTGACCGATGTGATCAAAAGGAGTATCTCGGCATCAATTAAGCTGGCCAGCCTCTCCGCAGCAAAATCCTTATCGATCACAGCGGATACCCCTTTCAACACACCCTTCTTATCCCGAAGTACCGGGATTCCGCCGCCGCCGCATGATATCACCACAAAATTTTTCATTATCATCTCCCTGATTTCGTCTTTCTCCACTATATCCACCGGTTTTGGGGAGGGCACAACCCGTCTCCAGCCCCTTCCGGAGTCCTCCCTTACCTGCCACCCTCTTCCCCTCTCCAGTTCTTCTATCTCATCCTTATTAAAAAAAGGTCCGATAAACTTGGTAGGATTTTTAAAAGCGGGATCATCCTCCGATACCACTACCTGAGTCACCAGAGAGACAACCGATTTTTTTATTCCGTTCTTGGTGAACATGTTCCTCAGGCTCTGCTCGATCATATAGCCTATTTGCCCCTGGGTCATAGCATCACAAACATCCAGAGGCATCGGTGGAATATTGTCAGCCAGGGACTCCTGCTGCATGAGCAAATTTCCGACTTGCGGGCCGTTTCCGTGTGTGATAACGACCGTATAACCCCGATTGAATAGGCTGAGGATTTCCCTGCACATCTTGTCGGCTTTCATCATCTGCTCGGCATAGCTACTCTTGCCGCTAAAATCCATGAGAGCATTTCCGCCAAACGCCACTACCGCCACCTTCATCTATTTTCTCCCTTTTGTAGGGGCGACCGGCCGGGTCGCCCCTACTTTTAAACCTCTAACCCCTTCTTTCCCCTGGTTACAATCCAACCGGCAAACCTGGAGGCAAGAGCATTAGTCGGCAAGACCAACACTCCAGCACTTTTCAGTTTTTCCTCCTGTGACTTCAAATTCTGTGGGTCTTCTTCGGTTCCGCAGACATGGGCTACAAACGCTATCGAGCGTCCTTTGTTCCTTGCTATCTTTTTAGCCTCTTTAATAGCCGGGAGAAGGTCACCTGCCGGGTCGGAGCTGGCCACGTATCCCAGCACCACGTCCAAAAGTATTACCGCAGTGTTTGGGTCAGATGCTTCTTTTAATATTCGCTCATTTCTCTGTGTAGCATCTATCATCGGATGGGGACGCCCTTGGGTAAATTCCTCTTCTCCCAAATCAACGCAGGTGTGTTTCTTACTACGATTGGAATCCTCAAGCTTGTTTTCCTTATGGAGAGGGGCATTCGAGTAAATCCTTCCCAGTATGGGAGTAAGAACCTGTTGAGCTTCATAGCACAAAGTGCCACCGGAGAACAGGCCGCGAAGATAGCGTTGTTTTGCATCTAAAGATTTCATCAGCTTTTCTGCCGTCTTCTTAAAACTTCCATCTTTAGCAATTTCAAGCCCCTTTCCGTTTCCTTTCACTAATTTCGACGCTTCCAGTGCCGCCTGTTCAAGGGTGGAAGCATAAAGAATTTTTGAACCTGCCTCTCTTTTAGTTTTTTCTCCAATAAAACAAACTACTGCGCGTTTCTCGCCTTGCCCAACTACATCCAGCACCTTTTTAGCTATCCTCTCGGACGGCGGCTTGGACACAAGAAGAAGAACCTCGGTGCTTTCATCACTCTGGAGCATCTTTATAGCTTCTATTGCCATGATTCCGCCGACCTTCTCCGATAGATCTCTTCCGCCCAAGCCGATTGCGTGAGAGATGCCCGAGCCCCAGTTATGCACCAGGCTCGTAACTTCCTGCATACCGGTTCCCGCGGCTGCAATTACTCCCACCGGGCCTCTCCTCACCACATTGGCAAACCCAAGCCCGGCTCCGTTTATTATTGCCGTGCCACACCCCGGTCCCATCACCATGAGGCCGCGCTTCCTGGCTCTTTCCTTTAGTTCGATTTCCTCTTCCACAGTCAGGTTATCGCTGAAGAGGAAGGTATGAAGCCCTCTTTCGATTGCTTTTGTCACTTCCAGCTTTGCGTATTGACCGGGAAGGGAGATGATCGCCAGATTTGCCTGGGGCAGGGCGCTCAAAGCGGAGTCAAAGTTTTTGTATTCTCTTTTTGCGGCGATGCCGGCCATAGCCGGAGCGAGAAGGGAATCCAGCTTCTCCATCGCCTCTTTCGCACTGCTTTCGGAATCGGCCTCAATCGCCACAATCATATCGTTTGCGTTAGCCGAGTTCGGGGGTTCCTTGATTAGACCAGCGTCCATAAGCATCCTCAGGTTAGCTTCCGTCGCCATGATGGCGGAGGCCTTTATTACACCGGGTATGGCACCGAGCTTCTGGCTTATCTGCATAAGCTTCATCGAATCCTGGTAGTAGTTTTTCTTGACCGTGCTGACTATTGCCAATTTCTTATTCCATTTTAGATTTAGCCACGAATTAACACGGATTAACACTAATGAAAAATCATTTAGAAGATAAATAATTCGTGAGCATTTGTGTTCATTCGTGGCCAATTAAAACTATGCTGCTAAATTGTATTTTTCTCCGAAAGCCATAATTGCCTTGGTAAAACATTCATAAGGAGCCTTAACAATCCCAGCACCGATTTGTCCCGTTCCTGAACTCTTATGAACCACTGCGCTATTTATGCTAGGGAGAACGCCTGTCTCTACCACCTTCCGAATATCAATACCGGTACGGGTTCCCTCAAAATCCAAAACCGGTATGGCAAATTTAGGGTTTCTGGCAATGGTTATCCGGTCCATCTGTTTCGTTATCTCCACCGCCTCTTGAAAACCGCCACCGGCAAAAGAAGCCATGGCCGGCGCAGCGGCGATGGCAAACCCGCCCAGTCCCATGGTTTCTATGATCGAGCTATCTCCGATATCCGGGGCGCCGTCGTCCGGCCCGTATCCGGGATTGTAAAGTGCATCCAAAAGAAATGGGGCCGAAGCCGTGAACCAGGTATCTCCCAAGCCGCTTACCCTTATCCCGAAGTCAGTGCCATTTCGAGACATGGCAGTTACGACCGTAGAGTCTTTTATATCGCGAGCGGCATCCATGGCCAGCTTGCACCCGGTCATGGTTAAATTGAGGAAGAAATGGCTGTTTCCGGCGATAAAACGATAGGTCTGAATTAAAACTTCCGTCGGCGAATCTATGGAGATGAGAGGTTCGACAATGTTTTTAAGAAAAATATTAGTAGAGGCGGCGTGGCGATTATGACACTCGTCCCCCATCTGAATTCCTTGGGCGAGGATATTCCAGATAGGAATGCCTCCCGTTTTAGCCACTGTCTTTTTCATCGCTGGGGCGAATACATCTCGCATCCACTTGAGGCGGTCAATAGTCTCCTTCCCCACGGCGCCAAACCACAGAACCTTACCTCCACCCTCGTTGAAGGTGGAGTAAGCCGTTTTTCCAAACGTCAAATCTTTTGTGACGATCACCGGCATGGACGGAGAGATGATTCCGGTCATCGGGCCTACGGCATCGTGGTGATGGTTAGGAGAAAGCTTTACCTTTTTTGTCCTCATCAAATCCTCAGCCTGCCGGTCATCAGACGCTAAGCCCTCAAATATAAGAGCGCCTCTTACCGCTCTTTTCATCGGGTCGCACATCCTCTCCCACTCAACCGGCGGTCCGGCGTGAAGCACGGTATTCGGAGTCATACCCGGAATTACCTTGATTGCGGTGTCAACGTCTATAAAGACAGGTTCGACGGAAAGAATCCTCTCTACCGCAATCTTATTGGCCTCGTTTATCCTTTCACCCAGATATTTCATTGGCTTGATACCCTTTACTCCTTCCCCCTTTACGGGGGAGTAAGGTGGGGGTTAATTTATATTTACCCCATCCTAACCTTTTATTTCCATTTGATGTACACTGCACATCAAATAAGACAGGTTACGACGGCGGTACAGCCAACACCCATAATAACTTTGCTTGAACATTGCCCACGTTTTTCCAGCTATGCTCCTGATGCGTCCGGAAATGCAGGCTGTCGCCTGGAGTTAAAATATAAGTTTTATCTTTCACCTTGAATTCCATTTTTCCCTGGAGACAATAAACCAGTTCCTCTCCGCGATGGCTCATCGGTTTTCTCCCGCTCGATGCACCTACTTCGACCACCGAGTAAGCGGCAGTCATCATGAAATCTCCATATTTCTTGGCGGAAATACCCTGTAAATCTAGTCCCTTCTTGAATGTGAAAATAGCCTCCCGTCTCCTAGCGGGGACAAAGACAACATCCTTGTCTTCCCTTTCCTCTTCTATGAAGTAGCTGACCTTCTTTCCCAGCGCATCGGCAATCTTCATCATCGTGGTTATGGTCGGGATTATGCCGTTTGATTCAATCTTATGAATCCCCGCTGCGGAGATACCCGATTTCTCCGCTAAATCTTGCAGGGACCAGCCTTTTTCCATGCGGAGCGTTTTTATCTTTTCTCCCAGTTTCAGTATGATGCGGTCTACGTGATTTTTTTCTTCGTCCATTTATCTCCCTGATAATGTAGAGACACAAAATTTGTGTCTCTACTTATATTCCTCCTTTGGACCTTCGTGCCTTAGTGGTTGGACTATCGGCAAATCCAATCAAAGGCTCTCTACCAAAATCCCAGAAAAGATTCCTCTCACCGGCATCACTAAGGAGGAAAACCTGGTGATCGGTAGTCACTTTTCCTATCCTCTCAAACGCCAGTCCCAATTGTTTGAATCTCTCTTCTACTTTGTCGGTATTCTGGGGTCTCAACGATAAGATGAATCCGAAACTGGGAAATGTGAGCAACCAATCCTTTAAAGGCACTTCTAAAGGGGCGGGGATTTTATCAATGTAGATGTCCGCACCCTTTCCCGAACATTCAAGAAGCATCAGGACCGAGCCGATAAGCCCGGCCATGCTCACATCCTTCCCGGCATCGGCTAATCCCTCCTCCGCGATTTGGGGAAGGAGTTCCAACTGCATTAACGCTTCCTCGCCGCTCAAGTTGCTCGAAGAATCCCAGAAGTTAAACCCGGAATAAAACTTCCCATTAGGACTAAAAGCAAATATTAAATCGTCATCCTCTTTGGCCGAAAAACCGGAGATTAAGCTTTTAGCCTTGCCCAATATAAAAACGGATAGCGAGGAGAAATCCTTCTCTTCGGTCAGGTGTCCTCCCACCACCGGAACCCGGTAACGGGATGCGTTATCATTTATTCCTCGAAGCGCCTCGTTAATTTCGTCAGAATCTGAAGCAAAAAGAACATCCAGTATGGCTAGAGGTCTCCCCCCCATGGCGTAAATGTCGTTTACGTTAGTAAGTACCGACGTACGCCCGGAAAGGTAGGGATTGGATTTTAGTAGGGGTGGATAAACGCCTTCTGCGGCAAGAAGGAGATAACCGTCCGGGGTTTTTATGGCGGCGGCGTCGTCGCCGAGAATCACGTCATTGCCGTCAACTTTGCAAACTTGAGGGAATAAGTGCCATAGATTTCTCAGTTGGCCTTTCTGGCTTAATCGGGGAGAGGAACGTAAGGCCGAAATTAGCTCTCGCATCTAATCTCCTTTATCTTTAGCCACGAATTGACACAAATGAACTCGAATAAAAAACAAACAATCTTAAGTTATTTTATTTGTGATAATTCGTGTTCATTCGTGGCCAAAAATCTTCCTAACCCGAATCCAGATCGGCTTCCATCAACTGATGAGGAAGGCCATGATAGGTAATCGGTTCTCCAATGGTCTTCCATCCAAGCCTTTCGAAGAATCTCACGTTCTGAGGCTGTACATAGGCCAGGAACTTCTTACAATCCCTGGACTTTACGGTTTTCACCGCAAATCTCACCAGATTCGAGCCGACCACGCCATTTCGAAATCCAGGAGCGGCGCTTAGCCGTCCTCCTATCCAGGTATCGCCTTCCTTTCTGTAACACCTCACCGCTCCTACCGTCTTTCCCGTGGATTTCTCGATCGCCACTATATGTATCGCCTCTTTGTCGTACTCATCTACGTCAGTTTCCGGGAATATCTTCTGCTCATTCACAAAAACCTCATGACGAATACGGAAATATTCTTCCAATTCTTTGTCATTTTCTGCAATCTTGAATATAAATTCGGACATATCCGCCGAGACCAATATTCCGTCTACTATATTTCACACTCTATCAACTTTAGTAAACTAAGTCAAGTAGTTTTTTTCATTGTTTTTTTGACGAGCTTGCCGAAGGACGTACCTTTTAAGTTTAAATACATTCCATCTTTCGAGCCTGTCTTGAGCACGTTCGATAAACTCAGTGTAAATTCCACGAAGGAATGAGCGGATACGTATCCGCTGAATATGAAGTGCAGAAAGCCATATTAATCTTGAACCAGCAGCTTTTGAATAGTAAATAGAAATCTAGACCAAAATCTTGATTTCTTACTGAAAACAACCATGCTTTATTTAATAAATCAAAAGGAGCAACGTGAAAATGAGACGAAAGGTCGGAACCGCTTTAGATGAAAAAGTTATTACGGCACTTAAGGTAATCGCTGCAAAAGAAAAAAGGAAGTTATCCGATGTTATTGAAGAAGCACTGATACAATACCTGCAGAGAAAGCGGGGAAAAACGGTTGAGCGGACCAGAGGAGCAATTCCAGCATCTCCAGATGTAGTAAAAGCAATTTTAGAGGAAGAGTCTTTTTATGAAACTTAACCAGATTAAAACAGGAGAAACAGTCTTCATTGATTCTAATATCTTCATATACCATTTTACTGGAGTTTCCGAAGAATCTACGCTATTTCTTATCAAGAGAAAGGCTTTAGAATTGTCAAGGAACTAGTTAATAAGTTTATGGAGTGGGAACGCAAAGGTGCATGCGGCATCATTAAAAAGAGTTCTATGCCTCCAGAGGTAGTCAATGTATATGAGAAGTATATAAATGACGAAATAGACGAAGATCAAGCAAAGAGAATGCTAAAACTTATGGAACCAATATTAAGAAAGCGACTGAGATAAATATATTTTTATAAAAACCTACCTCCCCTTTATCTCCATCTCCAAATACTTCTTCGTCTCCTCCACTACAACCCTGGAGAGGCCGAGGAGGCCGATGAGGTTCGGAAAGGCCATGAGGCCGTTCATAATATCGGCAAAGGTCCACACCAGGTCCAATTCAACTGTTGCTCCAACCAATACCATAATAGTGAAAACAACTCTGTAGGGTTTTACCGCCGGCTCTTTGAAAAGGTACTCTATAGCTTTTTCTCCGTAGTAACACCATCCGATAATGGTGGAATAGGCAAAAGAGGCTAGGCTTATAGCTACAATATCGTCACCAATCTGCTTGGGGATTCCCTGTTCGAATGCCAGCGTGGATAGGGAGGCTCCGGTCTGACCGCTAGTCCACACACCGCTTGCTATTATAACAACACCGGTAAACGTGCAGACGACGATTGTATCTATAAATGTCTGAGTCATAGAGACCAGTGCCTGCCTCACCGGATTCCTGGTCTGTGCGGCGGCCGCGGCTATCGGCGAGCTTCCAAGGCCCGATTCATTCGAGAAGATCCCTCTGGCAACCCCCATCCTCACCGTTTCCTTTATTGCCGCCCCCATGAATCCGCCGGCGGCAGCGGTCGGCGTAAATGCGTGATAGAAAATCAAGCGAAAGGCATCGAACACATTATCCCAGTGAATAATAATGGATATGGTTGCACCAAACATATAGAAAACTATCATGAAAGGAACGATCACACTTGCGGCCTTGGCGATGCTCTTGATTCCACCGATGATTACAAGCCCGGTGGCAATACACATGACCACTCCTGAAATCCAATGGGGTACACCAAAGGTTGAATTAATAGCATCGGCAACGGAGTTCGACTGAACCATGTTTCCGATACCAAATGCGGCAATGGAAGCAAATACCGCAAATAGAACTCCGAGCCACTTTAACCCGAGCCCTTTTGAGATGTAGTACATGGGCCCGCCGCTCATCGTACCGAACTTATCAACCTCTCTATATTTAACGGCGAGTACTGCCTCCGAATATTTTGTGGCCATGCCGAAGAGGCCGGTAATCCACATCCAGAACACCGCCCCCGGGCCGCCGGTAGCAATTGCCGTTGCCACCCCGGCGATGTTCCCGACTCCCACCGTTGCGGAAAGCGCAGTCATCAAAGCCTGGAAATGAGAGATGTCCCCTTCCGATTCCCTTTCTTCCTTTCTTTTTATCAATGCAATATATAATGAAGGAATCAGCGCGCGGAACTGAATGCCCCTTAAGATTATGGTCAGGTATATCCCCGTTCCCAGAAGGAGCACAATAAGAGGCAAACCCCATACGAAGCCGCTTATGTCGGAGAGTGTTTTTATCAGTGCTTGTTCCATTAAACTTTACCCCTCAGGTTTTGGTTTGGGTCTATACCTTATCATTTCTTGCCATTTCCAGAAAGGCATCGGTCTGAGCTTGTCCAAAATAAGAGATTGGTTGTCGCTAAAAGAGGGCGACTCACAATAATAGTATAAAAGCAATTATCTCCTTCCCCATTGTGGGTAGAGTCTGCCCTAGTCTTGACCAAGGATTCATGGTTCGACTCCGCTCACCATGAAGGCAGGTCTAAAACTCCCGGCAATGCCATGCCTTCACCCTGAGCGGAGGCGAAGGGTGAGGAGGGTTAAAAAGCTATTTCAACAAATCGGATTAGGATGGCACTTGCATAGCAAACATAAAAGGGGATGACCTGACTTTACAAAGACGTTTTTATCTACCTAAAGGCCTTGTTTTACTAGTATGGACCTCTTGTTTCTAGTTATTTTAGACAGCAGTACCATCGGTCATATTTTAATGTTGACAAGCCGTTTTAAGATTTTAGTATCTTAGGGAATGAGGGTGTATGGGTGTGTGAGCGTATGGGAGAATGGGCGTGGGGGGGGTGTGGGCGAGAATATGATGGTTGATTGGATAAAAGATGAATATAACTGAGGTTCTTCCTAACATTACCTACCGGTGCCGATGGGTATGGTACAGGAATCTAATCGTCTGGACCAAGTTTTATAAGTCTAGCCTAGTTGCCAACATCGGCGAGCCTGTTCTTTATCTTATCGCCCTAGGCTACGGGTTTGCACCGTTGATCCCGGATGTAAACGGCATGAGCTACATGCAGTTCATCGCTTCGGGATTAATATCCTACACAGCGATGAATGCCGCTAGCTACGAGTGCACATTCGGAGCGTATGCCCGAATGGTCGCTCAAAAAACATACGATGCCATAATATCAACCCCGGTAGATATCGACGAAGTGGTTGCCGGGGAGATTCTCTTTGCTACGACCAAAGCGGTTTTCTCAAGTCTGGCTATGATAATTGTACTTTTCCTTTTCAAACTCATCCCCTCTCCAACCGCTATACTCGTCCCCTTTGTCATTCTCCTTACCGGCTTCGCCTTTGCCTCAATGGCCATGCTTTTCACGTCGTTTTCTCAATCCTGGGATTTCTTCAGTTATTATTTCACGCTTCTTATCGCCCCGCTCTTTTTTCTTTCCGGTATTTTCTTTCCACTCTCCACACTGCCGGACTGGGTAAGTACGGTCGCCTGGTTTACACCTCTATACCACTCTACAGAGCTTGTGCGCGGGCTGGTAATGGGAGAGCTAAAACCGGGAATGGTTGAAAATGTACTCTGGCTTATAGTTTTTGGAATGCTGACGTTTATCTACGCGGTAGTGAGGATCAGGAAGAGGATAATTGTGTAGGGGGCAAACCTACCACGTCAAAAAAAATGTAAACACCAACATTAGACACCAACATTAGATATTACCGATAGTGTCAACAAAAGTTACGTAGATAAAGAGCGGTGATTCTCAGCCCGTCATTCTGAATGCCATGACTAAGTCAATAACACACCCCCTCGTTCTGAGCGGTGAGCTTGTCAATAATCCCGTTCGTCCTGAGCTGGTCCCCCGGTTTAACCGGGGGAAGGACGAACTCCTTAGGTTCTAAATTCATACTTCGACCAGGCTCAGTATGATGCTTCGACAAGCATGAGCGGTGGTTTATCCGCTGGTAAAGAGAAATAAAAATGCCCATTCATTCTGGAGCCGCAAAGCAGCGAAGAATCTGAATATTATTAGACGCTTCACTGAGTTTATTCCTTCATTTCACTCAGGACAAGCTCCGAGCATGGCGAAGGGTTCAGCATGACAACCATATTATTCAAAGAGTTTAGTCCGAGTTTGAACAAACGACCAAGTTGACAAATTTACGGGTAAGCATCGAAATTATTTCGTGGTGTATACCGATTTAACTTGTATTGACATTGTCCGTCAGATCAAATATAGACTTTCACATTTTCTTTTCTAACCATCCTATCTCTACATTCGCTCGACCCAAGGGGCGCGCCAATCGGGCGCCGGAAACGGCTTTGACCAGTATCCGACCTCCCTGGCAATCTTGCCGTCTCTCATTTCGAAAATGAACACGCACTGGTACGGCTCTCCGTCGCCGTAATCAAGGCTCGCTTCGAGCACCCAGAGGTCTCCCCTGCCGGTAATACGCCGGGGTGTAACCTTGGGTAGAGAGGGAAAGCGGTTATAGATTTCACGCCGGTTTTGCCCGCCGTTTATCCGCTCGCCGGACTGCGGCCATTCTATCACGGCATCTTCGGCAAATACATTGTCGAGCGCCGGGCGGTCGTTACCGTTTATCGCCGCTATCAGCGCCTCAACCGTAGTACGGTTCTCCGCATCACTCATGTGAGCCTCCTCAAATAGCTCTTTTGCCTGATGCTACAACAAGTCTAATTTCATGTCAATCAGAGAAATGGGGAATCACCTGGTAATACCCGTTGTAGTGCTAAAGCAAGCTCATTTGGATGATTCATACTGTTCCCTTACAGCTCCAAAAATAATCAGAGACTAAAAAACCATCCTGGTAAAACGAGGCCATAATCCTATTTGTGTAAATAGCTTTTAAAGCCCTTTATTTCCTCCCCCTTGATGGGGGACTAAGGTGGGGGTGTATTCATTTTTCCCCCCATCCTAACCTTCCCCCACATTGGGGGGAAGGAATTAAGGTGTTAGGACGTGTTTCTCCCATTAACAAGGGGAGAATTAAAGAGGGGTACTTATTCTTTATGAGCAATTGAAAATCTTTGATTACTATCAGGCGAACTCTGATAATTAACCCCTTATTTTTGATAAGCCGCTACTCCCTACTCAATAAGTCCAAATGCTTTTTGCGCCTCGGAAATGAATTTAGTGACAAGTGCCAGGTCTTTACGACCATCAGGATCCTCTACTCCGGTATGTGCGTCAACACCGGCAGGGCGAACCTTGGTGATTGCAGCCCGGACGTTCTCAGGAGTCAGTCCTCCGGCCAGGATGACCGGCTTCGGGGAAAGCTCCACCAGACGACGGCTTACCGCCCAATCATGGGTTTTACCGGTGGCACCTGTTCGGCCAGTATTCGGGTCGTAGGTGTCGGTAATAAACGCATCAACAAAATGATGGAACCGGGAAACCTCTTTCTCCAGTTCACTCAAATTATTCATCCGGACTATAAGGCTCTTAATGATGAACAAATGTGGTCTCCGATTCCGAATATTTTCTAAATTGGTTTCTGATATTGGGCCATGGAGTTGAACCCCTCCCACGCCGAGATAATCGGAGAAATCAACGACCTCATCGCTATCGTCGAGATATGTAATAAGTACAGTTGCTACGCTTGAGCCTATTGAGCTTATGATCGATTTAGCTTCTGATTCCGACAGGTCTTCACGGCCGCCAGAAATACGAAGAGGAAAACCAATGTGCGTAACCCCGGCTTTACAAAGGAGAGCGGCCTCCTCCTTGTCAATTACCCCGGCAATTTGAATGATCGGATGCATCGTGATTGATAAGCTATGTAAGCGGTATAATGACTGAAATGTAATAGTCAGGGTTCAATCAAACAGACTGCGCCTTGCAAGTGGCGTCTGATAGAACGATTTTACTTTTCTAAATGTCACTCTATGCCGTTCATTACATTCATAATAGACTCCGCAAAGGCCCCAGTTATCATGCTGAACGAAGTTAAGCATCTTAATATTAGATTCTTCGCCGCTTCGCATCTCAGAATGACAACAGTAGTATAAATTTAATGAGAGAATATAACCTGTTCAGAAGGCGTTTGGCAAATTAAGTCTTGATTATTACAACTTAAAATCGTGGCCGACTATTAACCGTACCGCAGGTGTCAAAAAGGACCATTTTCTCAGTTCCTCGTTCTTCTAAGAGGTATCTTGGTCAATTCTTTTTCCGCCCCACCCAATTTGGCCAGTTTTTTACTACTTTCCCTTGCGATTAAGATTTCCAAGCCCATATTAACCAACAACCATTTCCCCTTAATGCCGGTCAATTCCGACGCCCTTTTAAGCAATTCATCGTTTATGTTTAGTGTTGTCCTCATGGAATCTCCTTTCAGCAATATGCATTATTATATGCTTTAGTATGTTTTGATAGTATTCAACGGTCAATCGGTACCTATAAATTTGATCAGGGTAACATGATTAGCAGGAATAGAAAAAACCAAGTTCAGGTCAAGAAGAGAAAACGGGAAAAGCTAAAAAGAAATTTTGGGCTTCCCCAACTCGCTAATTACCCATGGAAAGCGTTCTTCAAGGAAAAAGGGGAAGTACCTTTTTCTTCTTTAAGTTGAATTCACAACCAAGACCTGACCCCCAGAGTTCTTCGCGCGGCCTAACGACCAAGCTCAGCGTTTTGTTAGGCCGCGCCATTGTCAGACGATTGCGACCCGACCGAGTCCTGCAGGGAAGGCCACCTTCTCGGCTCATACCGCATCGCCACCGCTCCCGAGGCAAACTCCAGCCGACTCACGAGCTTCAAGTCGAGATGCTTCGATAGCCCCGCGAACAACGTCGGCCCATGGCCCGCCAGCCTGGGATGCACGACGAACTCGTACTCATCGATCAATCCCAGCTCCGCCAGCGCCAGCGGGAGCTTCACGCCTCCCGTGAACAGTCACTTGCCCGGCTCCCGCTTGAGCTGCTGAACAGCCTGTCTCAGATCCCCGCGCACGAGCTCTGCGTTCCAATCGACCCGCTCCAGAGTGCTCGACACGACGTACTTCTTCGCCGCGTCGATCGTCCGGGCGAAGGGTTCCATCCAGGGTGTCATCCAATCAGGCCTCACTCCTGTCCGCGCCGGCGCCCGCCACGCTGCTTCCATCATTTCGTAAGTCACCCGGCCAAAGAGGAGGGCGTCGGCCCGCGCGAGGCTCTCGGCCCAGTAACGATGCAATTCTTCGTCCGTGAAACCTGCACGATGATCGCAGCACCCGTCCAAGGTGATATTGATGGAATACCGAAGGGGTCGCATGATGTGCTCCTGAAGCGGCCTAACTAATAATTAGACTGCAAAAATGCAGCATAATTCTCTACTAGGGGTGTTATTCTGCAAATCACTGCAAGTCATTGCTTAATCTAATTAGTACTCAGAATACAAAGAACCTGGTTTCGGGTCAAGAAGAGAAAACGGAAACAGCCCAAAAAGAAATTTTTGTCTCTCAGGCCACTAACTACCCATGGAAAGCGTTCTTCAAAAAAGGGGAGCGGACCTTTTCTTCGTCAAGCCTGAATTCACAACCAAGACCTGACCCTGGACTTCCTGATGTTGCCCCCAAATGCAAGATTCGCGAACTGATGGTTGTGAATGTCCGCAAAGCCTCGTAATTCCTGGGCCATCACCGGCATTTGTATTAGACTGGTAAACAGGCATGAAAACAGTAAACGTTTCATAACTTTAGGAAAGCCGCCCGGTTATCGATCGATGTTCGATCGGCTCGCCGAAATGCGAGCTCCGGTCCGATAACGCTGATAAGTCACGAGTTGTTTGAGTACGTCTATGTCGTGTTGTTTGTCGTTTTGCATTTGGTGTTCTCCTTTAAGGTTAACCAAGCTCTCTTTAGAGCCTAGCCGGTGGCCGCTTCCCCCTCGATCATTGCCCAGCCAATTGGCATCCTACCGCATCCTAACGCTCCGCATTAGCGGCGGCGCGCAGCACCGTCCGCTGCATGATGTTGTTAGGCCCGAGGTTTTTCTATTTTTGCTCATAACTCTCCGAGGGTTCATTGACGAATGTCGCCTCATACTCTTGGCGGCTCAAGACAGTGTCGTACAAACCTATGTATTCTTCATCGTGTCTGTTGACGCCGGTATAGACCAGGCTTGAATCTTCGTAGCGTTTGAATTTATACACCGCATCGTTCATCAGGGCACTGTTAAAGACATTGAGGCTAACCAGAAGCTCAAAATCTTCGACATTCAGGCCAGTCACGCGCTTGAAAAGCCCTGGTTCGAGTTTGGTGATTACATCACGGAGGGTATGTTCTCGGTAGTCGGTGAGATACATGAAAATGGGAATACGGGTGGCAAACTTGATGAGTTTTTCCTGAATCATCTTGCGCTTGCTCTTGTATTCCTTCTCGGCTCCGCTCAGTTCCCGCTTTTCTTCTCTGGTCAGTTGCCGGTCGTTGGCCTCGCGTTTTGCCTTTTTGACCGCCTCGGAACGGTTGATGATGGTCTCAATATCCTGATTCAGATTCCGGAAGCCTTCAATGCTCATCAAGGCAGCCATAGCCCTCTCATTTGCCATCAGGCGCGCCAGGGTTTCGTTGTCCACATTGACCAGCAGGGCGCTTTCCCAGCGGCGGGCTAGTAGGGTAGCGGTAGTGCCGCTCATCGCCATGTCCAGAATCCCTGCTGCGTCAATCTGTTTCATTGAACTGCCGTCGTACGCCAGCACCGGCAGGAAGCGAATAAACTCAGCCACTTTGACTTCCGGGCTGGCGGTTTCGTCCACGTTCAGGCGGCTGGCGTATTCTGCGATCTGGCGCAGAGCGCGGTCGGGGGCGAAGTCAAAGATGTAGCATTCCTGTTTGAGAATCTCCTCCTGGTTAGGGTGTTGCCCATCGGGATTTTTGATCGTCCACGGTGATTGCACGCGGAAGGCCGCCTGAAAGTAGGTCTCGGGGCTGGAGGAGTTGCGCAGCATAAAGATGCCCGTCCAGGGTCTGACCGTGACGCCAGTGGTCAACTTGCCGCACGTCAGGGTAATGGTTTTGGTCTTAAGGGGGTCGCCCATCGCCCGCAGCACTGGTTCCAGGGCAGCCACGCCGATGCCAGCCTCCGCGCCTGCGGCAACGATGACTTTGTAGTCGTGATAGAACCTGTTTTGCCGCTCTTCTAACAGGTTTTTCATCGCATGACAGGCGGCAACACTGGGCAAAAACCATAACGTATGCGTCAGGACGTTGAGCAGCCGCCGGTCGGAAAACGGCAGGGGCGGCCGCCGTTCTTTGCCAAGTTTCAGGTTATCCACTGTGGTAGGCAGAAAGGCACCGCGGATTAAATCCAGCCATTTCTGGACTTCGTCTTCATATTTGAAGCGGGCAAAGGGACCGTGACCGGTGGCGGAAAAGAAGGTGTTGAGGTCGAACTCATCGAACTCGCCTTGCAAGGCAATTTCGCGGATTTCATCCGGCAGTTGGTAGGTGAGCAGCACCATGCGCGGCAGCATAGCATAGGGGTTATCTGGGCCATTCCAACCCTCTTTCGCTTGTTGTTCGTCTGAATAGGTCCAGTTGAAAATCTGCTCTTCGATGAACTCGCCCGAGGCGATGGCGCGAAAGGGCGTGCCGGAGAGATAGAGATAATGGTCGCTGGTGATGGGCAGAAAATCTTCCAGTTCTTCATCGGCTTCTTTCAGAAATTCCGCTGCCTCGCCTTGGGCAAAGCGGATTTCTTCCTCCTCTTCGCCCTCGAACAAGTCTTTGGCTTTTTCGCGCCAGGCACCGTAGTGGTATTCATCCAGGATGACGCAGTCCCAGTTGGTGGTATGCACCCATTCATTCTTGGTTTTGATGCCGCCCGTGCTGGGATTCTTGCCCAGGTAATCTTGAAATGAGCCAAAACAAACGAGGGGGCGGCTTTTGTTGTAGCGTGGCAATCCGTCTGCCGGCAAATCCCTATTGGAGATGAACTGCCAGCCGGTAAAATCCACATGGCTTTTCAAGTCCGACTCCCAGGCGCTTTGCACAGCGGGCTTGAAGGTGAGCACCAGCACCTTCTTCCAGCCCATTTCCTTGGCTAACTGATAGGCGGCAAAGGTCTTGCCAAACCGCATCTTGGCGTTCCACAAGAAATGGGAAGGCTTGCCGGTGGTTTTCGGGTTGAACTGCCGGAAATAGGCGGCTGTCCTTTCGACGGCCCGCTGTTGTTCCGGCCGTATAGGAAAATCGAGGGTGCGCTGCTCTTCGTTCAGTTCTCCCCGCTGAATGGCCAGGATGGCAGCGCGCACATCCTGGGCGGTGCATTGAAACCACTCGCCCTGCGGATTCGGGATGCCCCGACTACGCAGATAGCGATGCACCTCGTGATCGGTAAAGACCGTGCCGTCGCTACGCATGGCCGATTCTTCCACCACGATGCGATAGGGCGGCTCGCCGGGGCGGGCGGTGGGATATTGCGCTGCCACCCGCTCGCGCACGTCTTTGGTGGTGTAGCCGATTTTCAGCAACCCCGCGTATTGCGGGTGCGTATCTTCGTAGGCGTAGATTTTGGGCGCCGCCGCCGGACGTTGGGGGAAGAATTCGTTAGGCATTGAGGGTATCTCCGTATCCTGGTTTTGGCGGGATAAATCTTGCGTCGATATATTTCGGCGGGATGTCTATGTTGCGCAAAACTAGCCAAAACAAAGCAATTTTATTCTTCGTCATCGCTTATCTCGTAAATGCCAAGCAATGTTTTATCCCGATGATGTTCTTTCTGTTTTGCGGCATAGGCCATAACGGTTTCCAACGACCTTTCGCCAATGGTCAGCGCGCCATAACCGCTCTGCCACTGAAATTGACCGTCACTACCAGCATATGATTGATGGCATAAGAGCTGGCGCCTTTAATTTGCCGCACGCATTCTGATACCGATACTTTGGGTGGTATGGACACCACTATATGCACATGGTCATCTACATTTCCGGCAGCATGGATTTTTAAGCCCAGTTCTTCTGCTTTGCGGTACAACACGCCATAGAACATCTTCTCGCGTTCACCGGTCAAAGTTGGCTGGCGGTCATAGGTTGACCAAATGAGATGATAGTGGAGGCGCCAATAGGTCATATCCTTTCCTTTCACTTATTCCCTGCAAACCTCTGCCGGAGCTGCATCACCAGCCCGCGGGGCTTCCATGCACCCAGACAGGGTTTCAAGCCCTGCCTCAACCCACGTCAGGCGGGGCGGGAAGAAGTCGTTAGGCATCGTTTTCCTCTCCGTTGGTCATGGGGCGGATTGTTGATTCTACAAAGTCAATTTCATCTCTATTCAAACCATATTTTTTGTAGAGATTTTCATCTGTCCATTTTTGCGTAAAATCTTCGCTGGGGACAAACCTAAAACATTCTTTTGTAACATTTACCGATGAAATGGCTTGCCTAAGTAAAAAGCGAGGAAACTTTAACTTTATAAACGAATCAAAATTTAGAGCTTCTTCAAGAGTGTCAAAAGCACCAATTAGCAAGTAAGACTCAGTGTGAATTTCACCAGGTTTTAGTATTTTTGTATTGGTTATAACGCGATACCCATCAGCCGGATTTACATCTAACTCACCATTACTTGGTACTAGACGCCCAATAATAACTTTATATTTGTCTATAAGATTTGCATTTTTTGTAACTTTATCCATACTTACATACCCGAAGCCCCGACTACTTAATAATGTAATTGAACCTTCAAAAGGTTCAGGTTTGCCTCTTTCCTTTGTGCTAAAGCCAAAGGGATTTCTTGGATAATTATGCTTATCCCAAGTATCAATTGTGATTGCAAGTACTTTATTGACAATAGAAATTGCTTGGTTTGCTCGAATAAAAATCGGAAATTGGTTTAATGCTCGCCTTGCCTTTACTTGTTGTGTGGGTCGCATATTGATGACCTCGCAGTCACCATTATAGTTTTTTTCCCATAGAAAATAGCAAATTCCCCCCGCAATATTGACACCTTCAAAACAATCTTTACTAGATTCGTAATCTACTAAAATTTTCATTCTTCTGTCATTTAACATCTCATCCCTAAATTCATCCAGACCTTTTCCGCCAGCATACCAACGAGCAGGAATAATCATCAAAAGATAAGTGGGTTGCATTTTTTTTGCTTGTTGAACAAAAAAATGGAACAATGGCCCTGCGCTTACACCATGCCCGCTATCACTTAATTGATACGGCGGATTGCCGATAATGACATCGAATTGCATCTTAAAAACCTCCTCCGGTTTATCCGTGTGAATGAATTCATAGGCGTGGGTTTCCAAATCCGGGCCGCGGTCGTATTCGCACTGGCTGGCGCCGCACCAGCGGCAGCGGCCATTTTCCCAAGTGTGCTCTATACGCCGGAAACGGATGTTGCCCTGCGCATCGCCAAACCATTCCACCACCGAATACTTCCCGTTGGCCGTCTTGGAACAGTACACGCTGCGCCGCGAAAGCAGGGCGGTGATCTCGGTGATGGCGATGCCGAAAAGTTGCCTGGTGAAGATATGGTTGATGCGCTTTTGCCGGTCGGGGATGGCTTTTTCCAGTCCCACCAGCAGCCTCTTGGCAATTTCGCGCAGGAAAACGCCGGTTTTGCAGGCCGGGTCGAGAAAGGTCACCTTTGGGTCACGCCAGATTTCTGCGGGCAGCAAATCCAACATCTGGTTGACTATGGCGGGCGGGGTAAAGACCTCGTCGCTGCTCAAATTCGCCAAGCAGGAAAGCACATCGGGGTTGTAATTGCTAATTGTCATAGGCTTCGGCCACCTTCAGAAAATGCACCAAGGGATAACTGCGTGTTTCCGTGGGCAGGAAGACCTGCTCGCCCAAATCGGAAACGTGAACGTTTTTCGAGAATAAAGTGGGCTGTTTGTCTATATCGCCGGGCAGTAACTCGGCAAAAACAAAGTCGCGGCGCTTAATCAGGCTGTTGTGCAGGGGAAAAGACCATTCGGCAAAGATGATCTGATGCGGGTTCGCGTCAACGGTGGTCAAACTGAGCGCGTCGCCCCAAATGATGTTTTTCCCCAGGATGTAGCGCAAGGAGCGGCGGCAGGGTGGTTCTTTGGCTTTGCTCTTGAACAAAGCGGTATAACGCTCGTTGGCTATCTCAAACAGCCACTCCCGGCAGGCGATGACATTGTCTTCTAGAATGTCAATGCCGTAAATAGACGATACCGCCAGCACCAGATTGCGCTCAAAGTCCAACTGACTGCGCCGGTAGGTTTTCTCCACCTGGTCCAATTTGCGGCGCAGGATTTCCGCCAAAAAATTTCCTGTTCCGCAGGCGGGTTCCAAAAAGCGAGAATCAATCCGCTCGGTTTCCTGTTTCACCAGGTCGAGCATGGCATTCACGATTTCTGGGCTGGTGAAGACCTCGCCGTAATTGGCGACGCGCCGTTTGGATTTAAACTGACTATTCATAAACGTACTGGTTTACATTCTTTGGGGGCTAACTATACATTAGACAGCACAAAATTAGACTGACGGTTCTGCTGCCTAATCACCTCTATTGGGCATCTTATACAGCAGAAACGCTGTATAATTACCAGTAAAACCAACTTAAGCTAAACAGAGTAAGATGTCAAGGATCACGATGAATCCCTCGAATACGGAAGAGAAGTCCAAGAAGCTCCTTGACCAGGTCCGAGACGCTGTATAGCTCAAACACTATTCCGACCGCACCGGAGAGAGTTACGTTTA
Organism: Thermodesulfobacteriota bacterium; assembly: GCA_035559815.1. NCBI lineage: Bacteria > Pseudomonadati > Thermodesulfobacteriota > Thermodesulfobacteriota bacterium. The sequence continues at coordinate 31,445 of DATMAT010000051.1, read as the reverse complement.
CTGGATTAGGTGATATATATTCTTTCATAATAAACGTCACCCAAAGGATATGAGCACACCTGAAATCGAGGCTTGTCTGACTCATTTAGCGTTGAAAGAGAATGTCGCCGCCTCCACTCAAAATCAGGCACACAGCGCATTGCTGTTCCTCTACCGTTAGGTGCTAAAGCAGGAGTTGGCACTAATAACTAATTCCGTACGCGCGCAAAAACCCAGGCGTTTGCTAACCGTACTGACCAGAGAAGAAGCGCAAAAAGTGATCGGCTTGATGAAGCGCACGCATCAGTTAATGGCGAAACTGCTCTACGGCAGTGGATTGCGGTTGATGGAGTGTGTGCAACTACGCGTGAAAGATATTGACTTTGGTCAACACCAAATTATGGTACGGGACAGCAAAGGAATGACAGACCGCGTAACTATGCTGCCCAATAGTCTTATCGAACCCTTGCAGGAACATCTCAGGCGGTTCAAGCGCTTACATGAAGAGGATTTGGCAAAAGGTTACGGCTCGGTTTATCTGCCTTTTGCCCTTGGACGCAAGTACCCAAATGCTGATCGTGAGTGGGTCTGGCAATATGTATTTACTTCCGACGTCTTATCCAGAGACCCGCGCACGGGCATCATGCGCCGCCATTACTTGCATGAGACGAGTCTGCAACGAGCCGTTAGAGCGGCGGCTAAACGCCCTGGTATTATCAAGCGCGTTACTAGCCACACACTTCGCCACAGTTTCGCCACGCACCTGCTTCAAAACGGTTATGACATTCGGACCGTGCAAGAGTTATTGGGGCACAAGGATGTTAAGACCACAATGATTTACACGCACGTTCTGAGTGTGGAGGACTGGCGGTACTTAGCCCAATTGATATACCTTGATGGTGGAATGGGCTCCGCAAGGGTTGTCCCTACTCAATCTTCAACACCACAAACTCCCTTATCCCCGAAGGGGTTTGGACGCGGGCTTCGTCGTCTTCACGCTTTCCCAGAAGCGCCCGACCTATGGGAGAGGTTACGGAGATTTTTCCGTTCTCCGGCTCGGATTCGTCCGGCCCGACCAGTTGATAGGTTATGGTGTTACCGGTTTCTATTTCTTCAATTGTCACATGCACTCCAAACATAACCCTATCTTTATTAGGAAGGGTTGATGGGTCTATAACCTCCGCCCGGGCAATCTTATTCTCAAGCTCTTGAATCCTTCCCTCGACAAAGCTCTGTCTCTGTTTTGCCGTCTCGTACTCCGCATTTTCAGAGAGGTCTCCGAGGGACCTGGCGTATTCAATCATCTTTATGACCTGAGGCCGCTCCACTGTTTTAAGCCTCTGTAGCTCGTCTTGAAGCCTCTTGTATCCTTCGGGTGTAATTGGAACTCTCTCCGTTGACATTTTTCCCTCCTTAAATCGGGCAGTGCCAAAACTGAATAGAAATTGTAGGGGCGACCCGGCGGGTCGCCCCTACTAGTTGCCTCGCTGTCACGTTGTTCTTTATTATTACGTTACAGGTCTACGAAAAATTAATTATACCTACTCAGTATACCTTCTTTGTAATAATCCTGAAGGGCCCTTACGTCAAGCCCCTCTTTTTTCAAAACCTCTATTGCCCCGACGGCGGCCTTCGCACCGGAGATAGTAGTATAGTATGGAACATTATGAACCAGAGCCGTCCTTCTAATGGAATAGGACTGGGCAACCTCTTTCTCTCCGAATGTGGTGTTTATCACTAGCTGGACCTCTCCGTTTTTCATGTGGTCGACGACGTGGGGTCTTCCTTCGATAACCTTGTTGACCATCCGGCAATGTATTTTGAGATTCTCTAGATACGAAGCGGTCCCCCGGGTGGCCATGAGTCCAAACCCCAGTTCCTGAAGCTTTCTCACTATACTGACGATTCGGGGCTTGTCGTCGTCCTTTACGCTTACGAATGCAGTTCCGGAAAGGGGCAGATTAGTACCGGCGGCAAGCTGAGCCTTGGCAAAGGCGCGTCTTAATTCGTTATCAATACCCATGACCTCTCCCGTGGATTTCATCTCCGGTCCCAATATCGTATCCACACCGGGGAATTTTATGAAGGGAAAGACGGATTCCTTCACGCAAATATGCTCCGGGATAATCTCATCGGTGAACCCGAGCTGTCCGAGAGTCTTACCAACCATAACCTTGGCTCCTATCTTTGCCAGAGGAACTCCGATAGCTTTACTGACAAATGGAACGGTACGGCTGGCCCGGGGATTTACCTCGAGCACGTAGACATCCCTGTTTTTAATGGCGAACTGAACGTTCACCAGCCCAACCACCTTTAACGCCAGGGCAAGCTCCCGGGTCTGGCGCTTTATCTCGTCAATCAGATATTGACCTATGGAAAAGGGCGGAAGAACCATGGCGCTATCGCCGGAATGTACGCCGGCTTCTTCTATGTGTTCGAGAACTCCGCCTATCACCACGGTCTTTCCGTCGGAAACGGCATCAACGTCGACTTCTATTGCGTCCTTTAAAAACTCGTCGATTAAAATAGGATGGTTGGGAGAAACCTTTACCGCTTCTCTGATGTAGCGTTTTAAGGATTCCTCGGTGTAAACGATTTCCATCGCCCGTCCGCCTAGCACGTAAGAAGGCCTTACCACGACCGGATATCCGATTTCCTTGGCCACGGCGAGTGCCCCATCCCCGCTCCGGGCAATGCCGCTCTTAGGCTGGGTAAGTCCAAGCTGAAGTATTAAATCACGGAACCTCTCCCGGTCCTCGGCTAGGTCAATACTCTCCGGAGAGGTGCCGATTATTTTTGCGCCCTTCTTCTCCAGCGGAATCGCCAGTTTTAGTGGGGTTTGTCCGCCCAGATGGACTATCACCCCCTCCGGCTTTTCCCTCTCGATTATGGACATAGTATCCTCTAGGGTGAGGGGTTCAAAATAGAGGCGGTCAGATGTGTCGTAATCCGTGCTCACCGTCTCCGGGTTACAGTTGACCATTATCGTCTCAAAGCCCTCTTCCTTGAGGGCGAAGGAGGCATGAACACAGCAGTAGTCAAATTCTATTCCCTGCCCAATCCGGTTAGGGCCGCTGCCCAGGATCACCATTTTCCTATTGGCGGTGGGAAGCGCCTCGTCCTCTCGCTCGTATGTCGAATAGAGGTAAGGTGTATAGGCTTCAAATTCTGCGGCGCACGTATCTACCATCTTGTAAACGGCTCGAAGGCCCTGATCCCTTCTCCTCTCCTCAACTTGACTGTCCGCCAGTTCTAAAAGCTCGGCCAGCCGCATATCCGAAAACCCAAACTCCTTAGCCCGCTTGATGACGTCAGGAAGCATTGCATCTTTATCCGGGCTTTTTATCTCTTCCTCCATCTTCACGACCTGTCTTATATTCTCAAGAAACCAGGGGTCTATACCGGTAAGAGCATATAGCTCGTCAATCTTCATACCGCATCTAAACGCGTCGGCCAGATACCAGAGCCTTTCCGGGCTAGGAACCCTCAACTTTTCTCGGATCAATTCCACGTCTTGAGACCGAGGCTCAAAGCCGTAGGAGTCAATCTCCAGGGAGCGCATGGCCTTTTGAAGTGATTCCTTGAAGGTCCTCCCGATGGCCATGACCTCGCCCACGGATTTCATCTGGGTTGTGAGCACCGGCTCGGTTTGGGGGAATTTCTCGAAGGCGAACCGGGGAATCTTTACTACCACGTAATCTATCGTCGGCTCGAACGAGGCAGGGGTGTAGCGGGTGATATCGTTTGGAATTTCGTCAAGTGTATACCCCACGGCCAGTTTTGCAGCGATTTTGGCGATCGGGAAACCAGTAGCTTTTGAGGCCAGGGCGGAGCTTCTGGACACCCGGGGGTTCATCTCGATCACTACCATCTTTCCGTCTTTGGGGTTGACCCCAAACTGAATGTTGGAACCACCGGTATCGACGCCTATCTCCCTGATTATGGCGATGGCTGCGTCCCTCATCCTCTGGTATTCCTTGTCGGTGAGGGTCTGCGCCGGGGCTACGGTTATGCTGTCACCGGTGTGAACACCCATGGGGTCGAAGTTTTCGATGGAGCATATTATGACCACGTTATCCTTTCCGTCCCTCATCACCTCAAGCTCGAATTCCTTCCAGCCCAAGACCGATTCCTCTATGAGGATTTCCCTGACCGGGCTTGAATCCAGTCCTACTTTAGCAAACTCCTCGAATTCTTCCCGGTTATAGGCTACGCTACCGCCGGTCCCTCCGAGTGTGAATGCGGGCCTAATTATCACCGGGAATCCGATTTCATCTACAACCTTCCAGGCCTCTTCCATGGAGTGGGCAATTCCGCTCCGGGGAACATTAAGACCGATCCTGAGCATGGCTTCCTTAAAAAGCTTCCTGTCCTCCGCTTTCTTTATGGCGTGAAGCTTAGCCCCGATAAGCTCGACCCCGAATTTATCCAGGACCCCGGATTCGGCAAGCGAAACGGCTATATTTAGTGCGGTCTGTCCGCCCAGTGTGGGAAGAAGCGCCTGAGGGCGCTCTTTCTCGATCACCTTTGCCACTATCTCCGGAATGAGAGGCTCGATATAGGTCTTATCGGCGAAGGCCGGGTCGGTCATGATTGTAGCCGGGTTGCTATTCACCAGCACGATCTGGTAGCCCTCCTCCTTTAAGGCTTTGCAGGCCTGGGTTCCGGAATAATCGAATTCGCAGGCCTGGCCGATTATGATCGGCCCCGAGCCTACCAGTAATATCTTTTTTATATCGGTTCGCTTTGGCATTAAAAAAATTATTTGGTTTTGCCACAAATTAACACGAATTTACACGAATAAGATATTTTGAATCTTTCGTGTTCATTCGTGCCCATTCGTGGCTAAAATAGAAACGGTATTCAGGTCGTCGAGCTTTCCACATCTTCATATATATTTTCTTTACCGTAATCCTTGAAGTTCCCCCTGAAGCCGTCGAGAGTCTCGAACCGGTAGAGTGCAGACCTGTACCAGTTCTTCCGGGGTCTAACCTTTAGCGGCGACAGCCTCCAGGCCCTGGTCTCCTCTTCGTAGCCCCAGTTTACGTACTCGTTGAAATTGTGGATTATGTCGGTAAATACGATTCTATATTTAAGAAGCAATTTTTGAACACCGTACCACTTAGTGAGAGAAGCTTCCCTCCTGGTTAACCCGAAATACCCGGCCGAACCGGGGGCACGCAGTGCGGATATTCCGCGCCCTATGAAGGCGTCGGCCGCTTTCAAGGTTTCCGGCGGGTCGGTGAAAAAGGCATCATATTTTTTAATGTGGTCCTGGGGAAGTGGATGCCTCAGGTCAAAGGTCTGTACGTTAACTTGAAATCCCTCTTTTTCCGCCGTCCCCTCGATGAAGTCCGTTAACCTCTTATCGATCTCTACGACGGTGATCCTTTTTGCAAGACTGGAAAGTCCCAAAACTATGCTCATCAAATCGTCATCGCCCAACACTATTATTTCTTTCCCGGCGATATCCCCCCTCTCGTATGCCAGGGCAAAACGGGACAGCGTGGTTTTTGGGGTTACATATCCCTGGTCGTAACGCCTTACCGGTTTGGGTCGTCTCCTCTGAATCTTGAGAAACCTCTCCTCCAGTTCTTTGAATTTTTCTAAACTTATCCCCCTGCCCTCGCACTTGGGGCAGGATATATCTTCCACCGGGTGTAGATCCCTGGCAATCTTTTTTCCCTTGGCGGTAAGCCGAATGCCGCCGTCAGATATTGCAATCAGTTCCTTCTCCTTTAAAACCTTCATGGACTCGAAAACAGCCGGAACGGGGAAATCGGATAGGTCAGCCAGCTCCCACGGCATCTTGGTCTTGCGAAGCGCTCCCAAAAACCTCTCTACGTCCTTGATTGAAACCTTAATACGAGAACGAGATGATATTTCCTTAGCCAGATGATTGAAATTCATACTTCACTTCCCCCTAAATTCTGTCGATTCATGTTACGCATCGTTAATCCTACTTAACTCGAAGCTGTTATTCCTGTAACTTACCCTATTAATCCCACGGTTTAACCGAAGGACAGGCATAGGCTTAAGCGGCGATCCGCTGATTGGTCATTCCCACGAAGCTTGTCCCCGCGCAGGCGGGGAGTGGGAATCCAGCTTTTCAAAAAGATGGATCCCCGATCGATCCCCCGGTTTAACCGGGGGACGGGGATGACAAGAAGTATAGTGTTCGCAACATCATCTATTAAAGCTGGAATTTATACCCAAAAATAGTTTAACTTTCAAATAACTTCGCCCGATGTGTAAAGAAACAATTACCAGGATCCCTTTTTTGCTTTTGCTGTCCAAGATAATCAGAAAATAATAAATCTGCTCCTGTAAAAGAAGCTTTTTAAACAGATAAGAATATTTTTTTTAAATCAGGTTGTCCTTTTATGTTCGTTAGGTAAATGCTATCCAAATTACATACGCTCAAATCATATTTGAAGGTCTTGTTAACATAAGCTTCTAGAGACGGGATTGCTTCGGTTATCGAATTTATCCCTTCCCCGATTAAATCGGGGACTAGCTATGGACAGGCTCCGAACCTGCCGAAGGAATTCCTGTCCTCCTACCATGTCATTGCGAGCCGCCGTCTTTTGGCGGCGTGGCAATCTGACACGAAGTGTCATCCTGAGCCATGTCTTGAGCGGAAGCGAAGGACTAGCGAAGGATCTATCAAGATTCCTCCCAACCTCCCTCACAGGAGTTTATCCTGAGCGAAGCCGAAGGATTCGGGACAAGGGTCGGAATGACATTTGAGATGGATTGCTTCGTCCCCTTCGCTTTGCTCAGTGTCCTCGCAATGACAGGCCTGAGAGAATTGTTTCTTTCCCCTTGCAATGACACCTAGCGAATGTCAACTCTTCTCTCTGACTTCCGGCAAGGCAATCTCTCATTTTGAAAAATTAGGCGTTACCAATTAGCTTAAGTAAGGATGCATTATGGCAACGAAGGAGTAGCGGATTTCTCCAGCATTATCAGCCAAAAACACCCTTGACGGTTTTAAGACAATGATTAATTTATTTTTTGTCAGAAAGAAATTCAAATTCAAATAGGAGGTGAGCGAAAATGGCGATCATGAGGTTGGATCCAATGAGAGATTTTGGTTCACTTCAAGACAGAATAAACAGGTTGTTCGAGGAGACCCTGAGGGGTTTTTTCGCGGGAGACAGGGAGGATTTAGAGAAAGGAATGTGGGCACCGGCGGTGGACATCTACGAGACTGAGAACAGCTATGTGGTCAGCGCTGACCTGCCTGGAATGAACAAAGAGGATATACAAATTGACCTGAGGGATAGCACACTCACCATCAAGGGGGAGAAGAAATTCGTGGAGGATGTAAAAAGAGACAATTACGTGAGAATCGAGCGTGCGTATGGAACCTTCGTCCGCAGCTTTACGCTTCCTCAAACCGTAGATGCCGATGGGATAAAGGCCAATTACAAAGACGGTGTGCTCACGCTTACCCTCCCCAAGACCGAGCAGGCAAAACCAAAACAGATTAAAATCAATTAAGCAACCAAGCTACTTTTGCTTCCTCTGCTGGGAAGCAAAAGTAGTACCTTGCTAAAAGAACAAACATTCAAATAGTGAAACTCCCGTGTTAGAACCACGGCGCATCTAAAATAAAAAGCTGATTCCCTTTACTATAATACTCTGTGTACCCACCTATCAATTTATTTATAAGAGCGCCATCCCTTCCCCAATTAAATCGGGAACCAGCTCAGGACAGGCTTGTGGTGATTTCTCATATCGCGGCTGGAAGCCGCTCCTACCGACTATATTAGGAGTTCAAAGATTCTTCTTACTTTATTCTATCGATGTCATATACACTTTTCTGCCCTTCGGGTAACCCGTTTTCATCCCTGTAGTATGACTACGGGTATTCAACAGGTATTGTTAATAGAAACATCTCTCAGGTATCCTTCAAGTTCGTGGCTAAAAAGATCACTTATAAAAGTGCCGGTGTGGATGTTAGTGCCGGAAATCTTTTCGTCGAGCTTATAAAACCCCTGGCCAAATCTACCCATAATAAATGCGTAATAGGAAAGATCGGAGGGTTCGCCGGTTGCTTCTCTCCCCCTATAGATAAATACCGGAAACCCATTCTCGTCGCCTCTACTGACGGAGTGGGAACCAAGCTCAAAATAGCATTCATGGCCGGGAGACTGGACACCATAGGCATTGACCTGGTGGCTATGAACGTGAACGACATAATCACCTGCGGCGCAGAACCCCTATTCTTTCTCGACTACCTGGCCACTTCAAAGCTAAAACCCGGAGAAGGGGTAGAAATAATCAAGGGGATAGTACGGGGATGTAAAAAAGCGGGATGTGCACTCCTGGGGGGCGAAACGGCGGAGATGCCCGGTTTTTATAACAAGGGAGAATTTGACCTGGCCGGCTTTGTGGTCGGGATCGTAGATAGAGACAAAATCATCGACGGCTCTAAGGTCAAGCCCGGGGATTTGGTAATCGGCATTTCCTCAAGCGGGCTTCATTCTAACGGATATTCTCTTGCCAGAAAGGTCCTTTTTGAAAAACTAAAATTGAGTCTCTCGGACATTCCCAGCCCGCTCAGCCGCCCACTTGGAGAAGAGCTTCTGGAGCCAACACGCATTTATGTAAAAACAATACTCTCGCTCCAAAAGGAATTCCACCTGAACGCCTTGGCCCATATCACAGGCGGAGGACTCTTAGAGAACATACCGCGGGTAATTCCTAAAAAGTTTAATGTTGTCCTGGACGCCTCACTTTGGGAAATTCCCCCTCTTATAAAATTAATCAAGCTCGCCGGCCGGCTGGACAGAAAGGAGATGTTCAGGACATTCAACTGCGGGATAGGAATGACCGTGGTTACGGCCGATCAAGAGGCAGACGCCGTTTTGAGAAAGCTCAGGAGGCTTGGAGAAAAGGCCAGGGTTATCGGGGAGGTGAGAAGGAGAAAAAGGGGAGAGGAGAAGGTTATAATAAAGTGAAAAGTCCACGAAAATTTGGTAAGGAACGCATACCCGTCCTGAGCAAGGTCGAAGGATATGCGTTCCCTACATTATTAATTATTATCAACTACCTTATCTGCCATCCGTAGCTTATCTGATACCTGAATACAGCCCTTACATTGAGCCTCTCCAGGCTCCCCCATTGACTGGGGAAAGGAGGAAATGGAGCGGCGACATCGATTGCCCGGATTGCTTCATCATCAAGACGAGCGTATCCAGAAGAGTTTATCAACTTAACATCCTCCAGTTGCCCGTCTCTTCTAATCGTAAATATAAGAAAAAGCTCACCCTGTTCCCCCCTCAAACGAGACAACTCCGGATAATTCCATACCCCTTCTATCTGCCTTTTAAGCTTGTTGAAATACGAGATGTACTTGAATTCAGTTGTGTTGAAATCAACCGTATCTTCTTTCTTCTCTATATTCCTGGCCCCCAGAAACCCTTGAGAAGCCTGTTGTTCCTGGGAAGGTTGACGGGGAACAGCGCTAAAAAGGTCTTCTTTACTGAGGTCGGGGGGTCTTCTCTCCTCCAACTGTTTTCTGGCCAACTCCGAGTCCTTTTCCACTTTTGGGATAGAGGCAACCTGGCGGGACTTATCCGTACTTACTTCTTTCCTTGGCTCCTTCTTCGCCGTTTTTACCTCTTTAGACTGTTTGGAGGGTTGGGTCTTCTCCTCGGTCTTCTTGGTTTGGCTGGGCTGTTTGGGCTGAGGTAGTGCACTTACCGCCCCTTCCTTGGTAAAATCATCCTTTGTTTTTTCCTCAGGGGCCTGATGAGACCTTTCCGCAAGGCGTTTCGTCTCTTCCGGAGGCTCGGTCTCTTTTTCCTTAGGTATTGGAACCTGGGTTATCTCTATAAACTCCGGCTTTTCCTTTGGCTTTACCGCCTGCCTGTCCGGCGGATAGAGCAGGAGATAGAGTAGGACAAGAAACAGGTGAAAGAGAATGGATAAAGCTATAAAGGGAAGAATAGACCTCTTTCTTCTATTCCCTTTTAAATAGTCCGAGGTGTTATTTCCAATAAGATTCACTATCTTATTTATAATACCATTGGCTGGGGCCTATCTCTATCCCCATCTTTCCAGGAGATAGGGTTTTAGCTCCTCAAACTTGAGAGCCTGGGTTTCTATGAGAAGCTCTGCATCATAGGTCTTCAGGTCTTTACTCTCGATTACAAACGACGCTACCCGTCCGAAATAGAGAGAGGTCATCGATTCCACGATTCTCTCCTTATCCGCACCCTTGGCTTTGTTGAATCCCGCCGCAAAATCATAGACTGCTTTCACCCAAACTTCAGGAGGAAAACGAAACTCGTTTATACCGAGTGAAGCTATTTGATTTAATTCATACAACCGTTCATCCGGCAGGAACTTCTTCCAAAACTCGGCGTGTTCCCGAAGCCCCGAGTTAAAATTTTCTATCATCGGCTCCAGGGTTACTTCTATCGGTTCCGGGTAGACCTCGGACACAAAACCGTACATCGCCGTGGGGATGCTCTCTTTTATCTCTTTCCAATCGCCTTCATAGTCTTTCATCAGCCTAAAAACGGTGGCTACGACCTGCCTAAACATCGGGCCCAGCGATTTACCAGGGTCTTTTGCATCATGGATCTTGGCCCCCAAAAAAGACTGGCAAATCTTGAAATCCTCGCTTATGGCCACCGTAGTCATCCAGATGTCAATACCGTATCTGGCTACATCCGTTCCCCAGACGGCCTTATCCAGATAGTTTTTAATCAACTTTTTAGAGATGCCAAAATCGCCTCCTATCGGCTGCCTCACCCTTTTCCCATAAAGCGCCCTGGTGAGCGGATACACCACCATATTCGTAATGGTGCCGTCATATTTGTGGCGCGAGTAAAATGGCGAAACGTAGTCGTACCCTCTTCTTATAATCGGCCTGGCCAGTAGCTCTATCCACTCCGGAGTGACGCTTCGCAAGTCGGAGTCTAGCAGGACACAGGCCTTAGCCCCCAGCCTGTCCGAAACCTCGAATATGGCCTTCAGGGCACTCCCTTTTCCCGGAATCCCATTATAAGTGGCGATTACCTGCGCCGCCGGGGAGATCGGGTGGTCTACCAGGATGGTATTGAGGCTGTGATACACCCCCGTATCCCTTACTACATCCTTCGTTTTATCCTTTGAACCGCCGTCGGAATTCACCAAAACCGCTTTCATGTTTGGGAAATACTTGGCCAGTCCGTATTCCGCGGCTTTAACCACATGGCCGATGGTCTTTTCGTTGTTGAAACTGGGAATCCCAACCACTATGTCTGCATGCTCAATCTCTTCTACCTTTCTCTTAGCTTCATCATCAATGTCCAGAATGTTGAGCGTCTTTTTTCCTTTCTTAGGCGCCATACTCCCTCCATTGATTTTATTGTGGGTTATTTTCCGTAATTAGAATTATTTGCTTATTCTCTATCATCTTCATAAAATCATCGGAATCTAAGACCAGGCCGTAGGCCTCAGTGATTTGCTCGATGGAGTCTGAATGGTGTTTGGGATTTCTCGAAGCAACACAGTCCTTCAATAGAATTACGTCATAGCCCTTGTTAAACGCATCCCTCACCGTGCTCTCTACGCAAACATAGGTGTCGATTCCGGTGAAAACTATGGTGTCCGCTCGAAGGGCCTTAAGCCATAGCTCAAATTCTGTGTCCTGAAATACAGAGTCCCGCCTTTTCTCCACTATATAGTCGTGGGACTCCGGCTTTAACTCGTCTATGATTTCGCTGTCCCAGGTATCTCTGATGCAAAGGTGCATTTTTTTGAGTCTCTCTCGGCGGCTATCCGGGATGATTTTGTGTACCCGGTCGATAAGGTCTATTCCGGAGGCCTCTCTTATCGCCTTTGAGTAATAAATCGGCACTCCTTTTTCTCTCATATAATCAATCATCTTTCTGACTTTGGGTATTATCGCTCTATAGGGTTGTATGTTGAAGCCAAACTGGTCGAATGAACCCCCGATGCCACAAAAACCGTTTTGCATATCTACGACCAGAAGTACCGGGTTAATTTCCATATAATTTTCCCCTTGTTGAATAAGAATATTTTGGATGTCCTAGCTTATATATCTTGCTGTTAAAGGTCACTAAACTAACTATGGGAAAGGACCGGCATGAGATAATTATCAATAAAAGTTATTTTATTATAGACAATAATTTTAGCGGCCTCAACCTAAATCCGGTTAATTGCCTATTTATTCCCACATGGAAAACCTCTCTATAAGGTATGGTTTGTTCTTTTCGAATACTTCGGCCTGTTTTTGTACTACGGCCTCCGCTTCGTCACTGCTCATGTCAATCACCTGCTCGCAGTAACTCTTAGTGCGGCCAAAATAAAGCGGTGTGATAATGTCCACCAGCCGACGCCTGTTTCTCTGCCAGAGTTGATATATAACCGCAAAGTCGTAGAGAACCTTACTCCACAGCTCGGCGTCCAATTCTTCTTCCTTGCCCGACTCCCAGCTCCGGTGGATGCTTTCAAGCCTGGACATGTTCTCGGTGCTCAGTATGTGTCTATACATAGGCTTAAAGTGATTAAATCCTTCTATGAACTCGGTCTTCAACCTCTTCAAATTTACATTGACCGGTTCCAGTTGGAGAATTTCCCCTTTGAAGTTGATTATGGGAATTGATTTTAGCGTGGCCTCTTGACGCCATTTGTTTTCATACCTTCCCATGAGATAAAAAAGGGTGCTGATAACCTGATGGAACATGGGTCCCAGGTCGCTGCCCGGGTCCTTGGCTCCATGGATCTTCGTCCCCAGGTAGGATTGAACCACTTTATAGCCCTCATTTATGGCCGAGGTAGACATCCAAATATCGATCCCAAATTTGGCCACATCGGTATCCCACACATCTTCTCTCATGTAAAACTCGGCCAGTTCGGGAGAAAAAGCAAAATCCCCCCCGATGGGCTGACGCAAGTCCACTCCGTAAAGTGCCCGGGTCATGGGATATACAATGTGGTTGGTGATGGTGCCGTCAAACTTATGCCGACGGTATAACGGGGCTACGAACCCAGCCGTTTGGTTCAGTATGGGGTCTATCATCAGTTTTACCCATTCCGGGGTAATGCTCCTAAGATCTGCATCGAACATGGCAATAGCTTTGGCATTAAGCAGGGTAGCCGCTTCAAACACCGCCCGAAGCGATGTACCTTTTCCGGGTAATCCGCGGTATATGGTGACGCGTCTTTCCACGCCGTCGGGAATCAAAGCTCCATAAGCCTTTTCCCGTGTATCGTCTAGAGATCCCCCGTCACTGATGAAAACCGCAGTCTTAAGACCAGGATAATGTTGTGCTAATCCCTGCCCTACCTGTTCCACCACATAGCCTATGCTGTCCTCGCAGTTGTAGCTGGGAATGCTCACCAATATGTCCACGCTTTTTATCTTGTCTATCCACATGTGCACATTTTCCCTAAGTGCTGAGGAGTATTTTCTCAAGGTTGCCATGGTGTATTACCTCCTTTTCTATGGTTTGTTCATCCTTCCACTCGCCTCCCCCGAAAAAGCTCACAAAAACGAAAGTTTGCCAGATGATTAGGATTACATTCCTTTACCGTCCAGAACCTCTGCCTTTATCAAATTAGTATTGCCGGAAATACCGACGGGAAGGCCTGCAGTAATTACCGCCCTTTCACCCCGGCTGGCCATGCCCGAGCTTAATGCATCCTCGATTACCCCTTTGATCATTTGATCTGTGCTTTTCATAGTCTTGCTCAAAATAGGTATTACACCCCACACCAGCGCCAAACGGCGGTAGGTCTCTTTTACCGGTGTAGCCGCCAAGATAACCGGACTCGGCCGGTGTTTTGATACCATCCTGGCCGTGGCTCCCGACTGGGTGAAGGTTATTATCAATTTTGCCCCTATATCTTCGGCTAGCTCACAGGCCCGCCGGCTGACCGCCTCGGGCACGGACTTTAGACCCTCTTCGGGATATTTTCGAGACCAAGCATCGAAGGGAAAAACGGCCTCGGTGTCCTCGGCAATTTTTGCCATCATCCTTACGGATTCGACCGGGTAATTCCCTATGGCCGTTTCTTCGGAAAGCATAAGGGCGTCAGTGCCGTCCAGGATGGCGTTTGCCACATCGGTGACCTCGGCCCGGGTAGGTCGACGGCTATCCACCATCGAACGGAGCATCTGAGTGGCGGTAATAACCGGGGTGCCGAGCCTATTTGTTTTTTCGATAAGCATCTTTTGTACCCGGGGCACCTTCTCCAGTGGAATCTCCACCCCCAGGTCACCACGGGCCACCATGACGCCGTCGACTGCCTCTATGATTTCATCTATATTCTTGAGCGCTTCATGCTTCTCTATCTTGGCGATTATCGGTATGCCGCTTCCTTTCCCTCTCCTCATGAATCGCCTTACGTCTTCCACGTCTTTAGCATTTCTCACGAAAGATAACGCAATAAAATCGACTTCATGCTCTATTCCGAAAGCCAAGTCGTCTTTATCCTTGGCGGTCAGAATGGGGGTTTTGATCGAGCCGGTGGGCAGGTTGATGCCCTTGTTCGAGCTGAGAGGGCCGCCCACGATCACCCTGCACTTGATATCATGGGCGTTTGTCTGCAAGACCTTTAGTTCCAGAGCCCCGTCGCTGAGGAGGAGTGTGTCTCCCGGCTTTATTTCTCTGGGAAGGCTGGGGTAGTTGATCGAAACCACTTTTTCATCTCCAAGCACCCGACGGTTGGTGAGGGTAAATAACCCTCCCGATTCCAGTGTTACAACCCCATTTTCGATTTCCCCGATTCTTATTTTAGGGCCGGCCAGGTCTTGAAGTATAGCCACGGGGCAGCCGAGCCTCCGGGCAATCCTTCTAATGTGAAGAATTACCCTCCCATGTTCAGACCTCGTTCCATGGGAGAAATTTAATCGGGCTACGTTCATCCCCGCTTTTATCAACTGCTCTAGAATCTGTGGCGAGCTGGAAGCGGGGCCTATGGTGCATACGATCTTAGTCCTTGGCATTATCATTCCTTACACTTAACAAATATCCGAACCCTAAGCCACCAAAACCAGGCGGAGGTCCATCACGTTGGTACGGGTCGGTCCGGTAATGAGCAGGTCTCCCAGTTTCCCAAAAAAATGATAGGAGTCGTTTTCCCGGAGATGATCATCCGCCCTGAGATTTAACTCTGTAGCCCTTCGTAAAGACGTTCCATCAGCAATTGCGCCAGCAGCATCAGTCGGGCCGTCTGTTCCATCGGTACCGCCGCTCAATATCACTACATTCTCCAGGCCGTCGATATCAATCGCTGCCGCCAGAGAAAATTCCTGATTACGTCCCCCCAATCCCTTTCCTCGAATAGTAACCGTGGTCTCACCGCCGGAAATTACACAGGCCGGCCTGGACACCGGGTTGTCCGTACTGATTATCTCCTTGGCAATGGCCGAGTGTACCTTGGCTACTTCTCTGGTCTCCCCTTCGATGAAGCTGGATAGAATGAGGCTGTTGTACCCAAGCCCATCCGCCTTCTCCTTGGCCGCCCTGACCGCGAGTATGTTACTTCCAATTATGAAATTACCGGTTTTTGCGAAAACCGGGTCATCCGCTTTAGGGGTCTCCTCAATCTCTCCCCGCAATCCCCTCTCCAGAAACTCGACCACGGAGCGGGGAACCTTCTCTCTTATCCCATATTTGTCGATTATGTGTAAACACTCAACAAATGTGCTACTATCCGGAACGGTCGGTCCCGAGGCGATGCTGTCCAGGTCATCGCCGATCACGTCGGATAAAATCAATGAAATTAAAGTGGAGGGATAAGCCATTCCGGCCAACCGGCCGCCCTTGACCCGGGAGATGTGTTTTCTTAAGGCGTTAATCTCATGAATATTAGCCCCGCTATCCAAGAGCACCCTGGTCGTCTGTTGTTTGTCTTCTAGAGTCAAACCCTCATACGGAGCGGGGAGAAGCGCCGAGCCTCCTCCGGAGATCAAGCACAAAACCAGGTCTTTCTCTCCGGTCTGCTCGAGCAACTCGATAATCCGTTCCGTTCCCATTAAACCCGCTCGGTCGGGTATAGGATGTCCGGCTTCGTTGATTTTGATTATCTCGAGCGGGACGGAGTGACCATATTTGACGTTGATAATTCCGTCCGTACAGCACTCGCTCAACAGGTCTTCGATTGCCCGGGCCATCGATGCCGAGGCTTTTCCCATTCCAACTACATAGACATGCTCGAATTCGTTTATGTTGTAGGTGCGGCCCTGGATTTCTAGTCTGCCATCTAGGTAGTTAAGATGCTGCTTAACCGCTACAACTGGGTCTACAGCCTTGAGACCAGCGTGGAATATAGCGATAGCATCTCTACGCAATTTCGCTAATTCCATAGTCTTAGATTATAACAAACGGGCCAAGCGGTCACAAATTTTTTGACCTCTGTTAATGCATAAGAGATTAAACTGTATAAGCCGAGACGATCAGTCGGAGACTGTTGTGATAAGTTGCAACCAAAATTGAAATCCTTCTTGCCTTCGTATTAGGCCGAGTCACTAAATACCTCGGACCCTGTGCTAAGCAAAATATAAGAATAAACTCTGGCAAAAGGCCTAGGTTGTCATGCTGAACGGAGTGAAGCATCTAAATATATTTAAAGTTTCTTCAGCGGAGCCTGCCCGGAACTCGAAGGGGTTCAGAATGACAATTCTATAAGTTACTTGAGATAGAACTAGGCTTAAGATAAACATAACTACCTATCGACGGTAGCTTAGCGTCAGATTGTTCAGTCCTCTCTTATATAATTATATATTTTATATATATGTTATTGCTGATATTTACCACAAAAACTTGATTTATTTCGGCTTATTTGTTAGAATGGCTGTAGTTATAGCTTAAATCTCAGATTCGCTAAGTCTTATAAAGCCCAAATATTCTAGATTGAACACGACCATGAAGAGAAACCCTTCTTCAGAAAATACTTTTTTTTGTTACAGATAAGATAAAAAAACTAATGAAAGGAGATTAAAAAATGTGTGGCATATGCGGTTTTATGGATCATAGAGACGGACCGATAAGTGTTACATTGGACATGCTGTCCAGGATCCGACATAGAGGTCCCGACCAAGTTGGAGTCTATCTCAATGAAAACATATGGCAGGCCAAGAATATTAATGATCTTAAAGGAGTTAGGGATGAAGGACCTATATCTCTTGGCCAATCGAGGCTGGAGATAGTTGGAGGTGAGAAAGGCGTACAGCCGATAAAGGGAGATAAACTCACCCTAGTTCACAACGGTGAAATATACAATCACCGGGAGCTAAGAGGACTACTCGCTGACCGAGAAATGGGTAGTGACAGCGATAGCGAAGTTCTCCTCCATCTAATAGAATATTTTTATGAGGGTAATCTCCTCGATGCAGTCAGGAAAGCAATGCCCCTCCTCGACGGCATGTACGCTTTCGCCGTAACCGACGGAAAGTACCTGGCATTGGCCAGGGACCCGGTCGGGAAGAAACCCATCTACTTTACGGACAGCCTTCCCTTCTATTTTGCCTCGGAGAGAAAAGCCATAACCTCTGGAGCGGGAATCATAAAAAGATTGCCTCCGGGGAAAATAGTGGAGGTCTCGGAGAGAATAAGGATCGAAACCGGATACGAGATAGAGAAACCTCCCATCGAGATTAATGATATGGAAGAAGCGCTTAAAGCTTATCAGGGGGCATTCGACCGGGCCGTCGAAAAAAGGGTAGCCGGGCTTGACCGAGTAGGGGTGCTATTCTCCGGCGGCATCGACAGTGTACTGGTGAGTAGGGCGGTTCAACTAGCCGGCTGCAAGGTTACCTGTTACTCCGTCGGGGCAAAAGGGGGCGGAGATGTAGAGATGGCATTAAGGTCGGCAAAAGAACTGGGATTGAACATCAAGCTCGAATATCTTACCGAGGAACTCATCGAGAGTCTGTTACCGGAGATCATCGAAGCAATCGAGTTAAACGGCCTAATTCAGGTTGAAGCGGCCATACCGATGTACATTGCCGCCAAGATGTGCAGAGAAGATAACCACAAAGTCATGTTTACCGGACAGGCTGCCGATGAACTATTCGCCGGATATTCCTGGTACAACGATGTGGTGAGAGAGAAGGGTCATCTGGCTCTACACGACCGGCTCTGGGACGACATCGAAAAGCTATATCTGGACACGCTGGAGCGGGAAGACCGGATGGCCATGGCCCATTCCATCGAGTTAAGAGCACCCTTCTTAGACAGAGAAGTAATCAGAACGGCCATGAGAATAGCCCCCAATCTAAAGATAAAAGATGCGGACGACAAATACAGAAAGCTTGTTCATAGAGAACTGGCGCTACGGAAAGGCATTCCCCGAGAAATAGCCTATCGGCAGAAATCCCGAGCTCAGGACGGCACCGGCGTTCACGAGATGATCCGGTCAATCGCGGAAAAACACTTCGCTGGAAAAAAATTTAACCGTGTTGACGTCCTCGACTACGGAAGTAACTATCGCTACCTCAAGGAAGATTACGCTACCCCGGCAACGTTGGCGCTCCTTGAAGAAATCACCAGGATAAACAAGGTAGATTTTCTCGCCACCAAAAACGAGGACCTGTAGAGCCCGGAAGATTCGAGCCGGCTAAGAATCAACGCCCTCTTTCACGGCGGTTGGATAATTTTTATCAGTAATTCCCCCAAAAGGAGGACCAATTAACAATGGAAAAAGAATTTCATGTCGGCATCATCGGAAATGGAAATATCTATAACCTGGCCCATAAACACGCCTGGAAGAATATCCGCCGAGCAAATGTAGTGGCCACGTGCGATATAGTCGAAGAAAGGGCCAAAAAGGCATCCGAGGAATTAGGAGCCGACGAGTATTACCGGGACTTTCGTCAACTCCTCAAGAACGGCGACATCGACCTAGTGGATATATGCACGCCCAGCCACCTGCACGCAGAGATGGCTATTAAATCCCTGGAGAGCGGAAAACACGTAATCTGTGAAAAGCCGATTGCAATGACACTGGCCGATTCGAGTAGAATGCTCGAAGCTTCTAGGGCAAACGGAAAAGGGCTCTTCATCGGGCACACCAGACGATTTGACGACCGGTGGGTGCAGATCAAAGACGCAATTTCTGCCGGAAGAATAGGAGAACCGATTAGCGTGAGGCGAAGCGAACGTTCCTGGGTGGGCTTTCCCAAGGGTGACTGGCATTGGAAAAGGGAAAACGGCGGGGTGATAGTCGACCTGGGAATACACGTCGCCGACCTCTCCCGGTGGTTTTTGGAGGAGGAACCGGTCGAGGTCTTCTCCAAGTTTAAAAGCTTAAGAGAGGAGGCCAGGGCTTACGGTTGTTATGACTTCGGGGTCATGCTGGTAAAGTTTGAGGGTGGCAAGCAAGCGGTGATAGAAGTGAGCTGGGCACATCCCAAAGAGTATGCCCCTTTTTACTGTTCAACCGAGGTAATCGGAACGAAGGGAAAAATTCAATACAGCGACAAGGATTCGAGTCCTGCGGTAATCGTCGGAGATAGTGTGTCCATACCTCGGTTCTCCACGATGTTATCTTCGATGCCCCACGTTTTCACGAGAGAAATCGAGCATTTTCTCGACTGCCTAGAGAACGGCGCAAAACCCAGAATAACCGATGAAGATGCCAGTAAAGCGCTCAAGGTAATCGTATCGGCCCTGAAATCTGCAGAAAAGGGAAAGCCAGTAAGGATCAACTAGACTCGGCTATAGGCGTTTCTCTCTTATCCCCCTAAGAGAGAAACCGAGTCCGAGGCTAAATGGAGGTGCATTAGTCATGCTTAAGTTCGGAATAATAGGCTACGACCATCCGCACATCCTTCGTTATGCTCCCACCATCGCCGGTCACAAAGAAGTGGCACTAAACTCTATAGCGGCGATCGGAATAAACAGGGATTTATCCAAAAAAGATGCGGAAAGGTTTAAGGCCAGATACTATGAAGACTTAGACGAGATGCTTACCAAGGAAGAAGGATTAAACGCTGTTTATATCGGAACGGAACCATCGAGACACCTGGAGGTCGTCAAGAAAGTGGCGCCGAGGGGTATCGATATCCTGTGCGATAAGCCTATTGCCACAAATCTCGAAGAAGCAGATGAGATAATATCCATCGCCGAAGACAGCGATGTTAAGCTGATGGTCCCGTTCAACCCTCCCTATCAACTGGGCGTTATCCGGATGAAGGAGATGATAGAAAGCGGCGAGTTTGGAAATATATACCACCTGAACGCTACCAAGTATGGTAAAATTCCCACGGTAATAAAGGGGCTCAATACCTCTTGGTTCCTGGACCAAGAAAAGGCCGGGTTTGGTGGATTTGCCGACATCGGAATACATGCCGTCTTCGGGTTAATGTGGCTGGTTGGAAGACCGGCAAAGAAGGTTTATGCAGATATAGGAAGAAAGGTCCACACAGAAATTCCGGTAGACGATTTCGGCACCGTATTTATTGAGTTTGAGGGCGGAATCATCGGGACGATTTCCGCAGGCTGGGTAAATCCCCTGGGTTTTCCCACCCATCTAGATGCCAAGTTTGAGATACTGGGCTCAAAAAAGGCCATGATCGTAGATAAACCCTATCATGACTTCAAGATCTTCGACCAGGAAAAAACCGAATCGGTAAACTGGTGGAGGGTAGATGTGGATAGACTGATAGATGAATTCATAATGTCCATAATCGAAGGTAGGGAGCCGGCGATAACCGGAAGGGACGCACGTGCCGCACTGGAGATAATAGTCGCGGCTTATAAATCCTCCGAAGCAGGAAAAGAAATCAATCTTCCCATTTAACCGAATCAGCCACTGATGAATCAATGAGGCTCTGGCTGGGGCGGTAATACCATGCATCCAAATGATAAGAACTTTAATTAAATGAACTACCTAGACTGGCTGGTGGTAACGGTATATGTCACCGGCCCTAAGTAATCACCGGCTCATTCCAATAAACCTAAAACAACCTTGTTCCATCCTTCGGGTCCCACTCCTTCTGCAAGGATCAAATTATCCAATTTTATTCTTGGGTCATATTGGCCGTCGGGCTTCTGGACGAGCACAGGAATATCGACCGCTTCAAGCATAGGGAGGTCATTAAGGCTGTCCCCTATACCAATAGTTTTTAGCCCGGAGAACTTTACCTTGAAAATATCGATGAGAGTCTTAACGGCCCCACCTTTATCGTTCTCACCCATGATGTGTTGGAATATCCCACCCTCCGTATGCCTAAACCCCCTTCTGGTTATTTCTTTCTTCACCCGCTCCTTATCCCCCTCATCTCCGTATGTGATGAAGGGCTCGTCGTATTCACGCTTTCGAGCCAGCCCGGCCTCCTCCTTATTTAGTCCGGAGACCTCCGAAAGTTCTTCAATAGTCATCTCCGATAAACCTTTGAGATTGACTCCCGCGTCTTTTTTTATCGAGTTTAAAACCTCGATCAATGTGTTATGAGGGGTTCCAAGTTCAATAATCTTGTAGCCATCCACCTCTTTGTCATAGTCGAAGTCGTAAGGAAAGTATGAGTCGGGAATAAAGATAGCCCCGCCGTTTTCGGAGATGAAAGGTGCTTGATTGTCCAGTAGACTCCTATAAAGCTCTATTTCCGCCCTGGTCTTGCTGGTGCATATTATGAGAGGGATGTTTTTTGAGCCGATAAGTCGAAGCGCCGGTATCGCCGCTTCAAAAGAATAAGAGCTGTAATCAAGGAGCGTCCCGTCCAAATCGGTGAAGACCAGAAAATCACTGGGCATTATCCTCATCTACTACCTGTTTTAGTTGATCGAGAAAATCGGGTATTGCCGAAGTTACCCTGTTCCAGTTTGGTATGAGCGGCGCACCAAGCGGATCTTCGAAGAAACTCTTGCTAGCTATCCTTATTCCTTTAACGAAGGTCTCTACGGCAACTGCTTCTTCGTGTCTATCAAAATAGAGGCTGTTTATCGCCGCATCGTCGCTATACACCTTTATAGCATCCTGTGCCGTTCTCAGATAGGTTACAACCAAGGTGTTAAAAAATCCCTCGGAGAAAACTACTCCCTCCGCAGCTAGCGTCCTGAAAAGTGATTTTGATATATCTATGCACATCTTTAGAAGCCCGCCCTGGGGGTCATCGGTGGACAAACTCTGGTGTTTATGCTCGTAGTTGTCACAAAGATCGACCTGACATATGCGCTTCGGGGAAACATTCCTGAAAACCTCGGCGAGCATCCCCACTTCCAATCCCCAATCGGAAGGGATACGGTTTACCCTGGCCAGGTCCGCTTTCATCGAGAATTCGCCGGCAAGCGGATATCTGAAGCTGTCCAAATACACCAGAAATGGGAGGTGCCCCACGATTTTCTTTAACGCTCTTACGATCGGTGTGATAAAGAGTCTGGTTACCCGGCCGTACATTCGGTCGGTTACCCTTGAATAGTAGCCTTTACAAAATTCAAAATCCAGGTTCGAGTTTGCAACCGGATAACACAACCTGGCCAGGAGTTCTCTACTGTAGGTAATAATGTCACAGTCATGTAGTACTATGACCTCACTGGATTCTTCCGCCAGCACATATCCATAAGCGATCCAGGCTGCCCTTCCCTTTCCCGGTTCACCGGTGTAAAGCCCGTTTCCCTCTAATAGTCGGAAAAGAGAGCGTACCCCTTCGCCGTCATCCCATATTATTTTCACCTTATGAGGAAGGATGGAGAAAAAATCCTTAGCATGCTTGAACTCCGCCTCGCTCGCCCTTCCTAGGGTTATCACTATTTCACTAAGATAATCTACATTCTTCAAATCCTCTAAGATGTTTTTTAAAGCCTGCCCCTGTAACTCCGAATAAAGACACGGAAGAACAAGCGCAATCGGACGGAGTTCAGAATCCTCCTTCAACTCTTCTTCTAATTTTTCGACGTTATCCTTCTTCAGCCTGTGTAATGTGGAAATAACTTCGGCCTGGTGAAAATCACCCATGATCTCTCTCCTTTTTCTATTTATTGCGAGGATAGTGAAATTCCCCGGAGAACTAGCTTGAGAGAAGTAACGTTTGGAGAATCAGAACTAAGCAAATGTTATTATAAACGACATTGCAAACCATCTCAACTTAATTAGGCTTTTTGAACACCACTGTTCAAAATAATCAGAAAACTCATCCCTGTGAAATAAGACTTTTAGACGGATAAAAAGCCTAATTTCAAATCAAATTGCCTTCTTTATGTTTGTTATGTAAGTCCTGATAACATTAGTCCTAGAAAGGGGGGATTGCGTCGGTCGTGAAATTTATCCCTTCGACAAGCTGGATAGGGTTCCGAATAAGTACATTGGCATCCTTCGACGGGGCTCAGAGCCTGTCCTGAGTCGATCCCCGATTAAATCGGGGAAGGAATGAGCGGATGCACGCATCCGCTGCTAATTAGGAATAAAAGACCCGTTCGTCCTGAGCGGAGTCGAAGGGCGAACACCTCAAGAAATTCTATCCTTTCTTTTTGTGGCGATGCAATCCCTTATTTTGGACAAGTGTGATTTCTGGACGTCATTAAGAATTACTCAAGGATGAAGACCACCCTGTTTAGAGATGGTTACGCTCCAAAATAAGCTAATTTATTCCGGAATAGTTTTGAATCTATGACTTTATTCACACCTTAGATTCCAAAACCCGCCTGACCGCATCCACTACCTTAGGGTGAAGCTTGCCGTTAGTCCCCAGGACACCGGTGTTATGCCGTAGTTCTCGCCCCAACGAAAAATCGAGCGGCTTACCGTAGACATCCGTAACCTCTCCGCCAGCCTCCTTCACTATAATCCAGCCGGCAGCATGGTCCCAAATCTTTTCCACGTAGTCATTGCTGGTAGGAAGCCTCATGTAAATAGATGCGTCGCCCCGGGCCAAAGCGGCATACTTGCACTGGCTGTCTATGCGAATCGGGGGAGTAGTGACTCCGAGCATCCGTGAGATGAGCGCCGCGTCGCTATGAGAAGAGTGAGCGGATTCTACCGACTCGCAAAAAGAAGCAATGGAGGGATCGTCGATTTGTGTAACCCTAATTGCAGTTTCCATAGAATCACCTAATGAACGCATCATCGCTCCCTGATTCTTGACGGCCATGAACAGACAACCCTTATCCCCTTCCGGATTATTTGGGTCTACAGGAAAGTTGGGGCATCCCAGCGCCCCGAGAATCACCCTTCCGTCTTCGATGAGGGCAAGGGCCACCGCGTATTGCTCTCCCCGTAAAAACCCTTTGGTTCCGTCAATAGGGTCAATTGTCCAAAATCGACCCTGTGAACCGCCTGCATGACTGCCGTAGTCAATTGCCGACACTACCGCATCTTCCCCCAAACCGGGTATCACCGCGTCCACATGCTCGAAAACCTTCTCCATTATGACCTTCGCCTGAGGCGTTTGAAGGGTAGCAGCGTCTTCCTCCGCCATTATGGGGTCGTCAGGAAAAGCCCTCCTGAGTTCTAGGCTTATTACCGCCTGAGCACCGAAATCGGCTACGGTGACCGGGGACTTGTCCTTCTTGGCTATGGTCTCCTCGGACACTAGCGAAGCCCTTACCGACTGACACAACCTTGATGCCTTGAGCACCGCCTCCATAGCTACGGAACGCTCTAACTCATACCCCATTCATTGCTCCTTTAGTGAAACGCTTTTTATTTGATAGAATGTGAAACCGCTCCCGAAAATCAATTTGGTTGGCCACGGTTAAGTAAAATGTAGCGTGGTATAGATGTCAAGTAACCAGACGCTTATTCCGAGGCAAAAAGGCCAGGTTGGAACAGCCAAAAGACTTGACAAAGACCATCTACTTATGCGAATATAAGTGAATCTAGGCAGTAAAAAAACCGCTTAAAGTGCACATATAGAAGAGAAAAAAAATTAAAATGATGAATACCTATGTAAGTGAGACGGAAGGCTTACTTGGCTCAGGCAGGTTAAGAGGAGCGTTCGGCTCATTCGGCATTTCGCCGAACCCGTTAAAGATTCCGTCCCCGCGGCTGGAAAAAATAATAGATAAAGCCGTTTATGGCGAGACAATAGACAAAGAAGACGCCCTTTTTCTCCTGGAACTGGATAGCCAGGAATTCCCCTTCTTGCTCTATGCTGCATCCCGGGTCAGGGAAAAGGGTAAAGGGAATACTATAACCTTCTCCAAAAACGTGTTTGTTCCCCTTACCCGGCTCTGCCGCGACCACTGCGGCTATTGCACCTTCAAGATTGAACCGGAAGAGGGTGAACTATTCATACCTCCGGAGGAGGTCCTTGACACTGCCAGGGAAGGAGCTAGGCTCGGATGCACCGAGCTTCTCTTCGTGACCGGCGACAAGCCGGAGCTTAAATACCCGGTTTATCGCGACGCCCTATCTAAAATAGGATATAAAACCACTGCCGAATACCTGGTAGCGATGTCCGAGGCCGGTCTCAAGGAAAATATATTTCCCCATACGAATATGGGTGTGGCAAATAGGGACGAATTGGCCGCACTCAAAGAATGGAATGCAAGCCAGGGACTGATGCTCGAAACAATAAGCACCAGGCTTCTCAAGAAGGGCGAAGCACACTACCGTTCGCCGGATAAGGTGCCCAAGCTTAGAATCAGGACAACCGAATATGCAGGCGAGTTGAGGATTCCCTGGACCTCCGGGATACTGGTGGGCATAGGGGAAACGCATGAAGAGAGGGTGGATTCGTTAATCGCTATAAAGAAACTTTCGGATGAATACGGCCATATTCAGGAGATAATTATTCAGAACTTCAGCCCTAAGCCAGGAATATTGATGGAAAGACATCTCTCCCCGGAATTCCTGGATATGCTCAAAACCGTGGCCATTGCCCGGCTTTTATTCGGGGAAAGAATGAATGTACAGATTCCCCCCAATTTAAATTCAAGGACCTTTTCTCTTTTTATTTTTGCCGGGGCTAACGACCTGGGTGGAGTTTCACCTATCACAATCGATTACGTTAACCCGGAGGCTCCCTGGCCCCAGGTAGAGAGGATGGAGAAGGAGCTTAAGGAGCTTGGTTTTATCCTGAAAGAAAGGTTACCGGTATATCCGGAATTTATTGGGGAGGAATTCCTGAGTAACAGTGTTTTGGAGCGGGTGAACGGTTTTGTGGATGATTACGGCTACGTATCCCCGGCCAATTCATCTAAGACCCAAGGAGAGGAAAATGGAAGAGCTTAAGGAGATAGTGGACAAAATAGAAGAAAATAGAAGTCTCGGTCTTGATTCCCTTCTGTCGAGAGTGAACGGGAGAACGGCTCAGATAGTTAACAAGGCCCTGGTGGGACAGGAGGTTTCTGTAGAAGAAGGTGAGCATCTTTTCAACATGCAGGATGCGGACGAGATTTCCCTTCTAGCCATCGCCGCCGATGAAATCAGGAAAGAGGATGTTGGAGACGTCATAACTTATGTCATAAACCGCAATATTAATTTCACCAATATTTGCGATGTCTGGTGTGGTTTTTGCAATTTTATGGCTCCGGAAGGGGATGAACGGGCCTATTTCCTGACCATGGAGGAGATTGCCCAAAAAACGATAGAAGCCAGAGAAAACGGAGCAACCGAGGTTTGCATGCAGGGAGGCATGCACCCGGATATAGACGGGAAATTCTACATAGAACTCATAAAAACAGTGAAAAAGGCCGTGCCGGACATGCACACACACTGCTTCTCCCCGTTCGAGATATATTACGGGGCAAAGACCCTTAACGTGACCGAAGAAGACTTCATCGAGATGCTCAAGGATGTCGGCCACAATACCTTCCCGGGCACTGCCGCTGAGGTCCTGGACGAGGAGGTGAGGAAGGTAATAGCGCCAAGAAAGATTACCACCTATGACTGGATTAGAATCGTCAAAAAAGCACACAAGGCCGGTATGAGGACAACCTCGACCATAATGTATGGCCATCTAGATAAGCCCCACCACTGGGCCAAACACATAGGGATACTCAGGGATATTCAGAAAGAGACCGGGGGATTTACCGAGTTTGTTCCGCTAAGGTTCATTCCCTGGAACACCAGGCTTTTTAGAAAATCCAAGGGTAAGGTAATGGCCGGTCCTACTGACCTTGAGCAGTTGAAGATGTACG
Organism: Thermodesulfobacteriota bacterium; assembly: GCA_035559815.1. Classification (NCBI taxonomy): domain Bacteria; kingdom Pseudomonadati; phylum Thermodesulfobacteriota; species Thermodesulfobacteriota bacterium. The sequence goes on along the minus strand of DATMAT010000051.1, from coordinate 4,416 downwards.
GGGTATCCAGGCTTATGCTTCGCGGATGGATAAACAACATCCAGGTATCATGGGTGAAACAGGGGCCGGAGTTCGCTCAGTTCTCTTTAACCGCCGGGGCCAACGATTTCGGCGGCACCTTGATGGAAGAGCATATCTCCCGCGCTGCCGGGGCAAATCATGGCCAGTATTTTCCGCCCGAGGAATTCCGCCGCCTTACCAGGGAGATCGGACGCATACCGGCTCAGAGAACCACCACGTATGACACGGTCATGACGTTCAGCAAAGAAGGAGAGGATTGAGCAGTAGGGGCGTACAATTGCACTCCCCTCATTCCATCTTGGGTTACAAAACCGCGTAGAAACTTATAACCCTAAACCCTCGATTCATTTTTCCTGATCCGAGAAGTAAATGCAGAAGCACTGCAATACTTGTACATATTAGCTCAGCATGGTCAACGCTTCTATAAAGCGTAGGGAACGCATACATGCGTTCCTTACAAAAATATAATCTCACTACTCTAGTCTGAATTTTCATAAGGCACAAAACACAAACTAAATTTGATTTACCCCTTCTAAAACTCGTATCGAATCCAATGTTCCCAGCATAGTTAACCTTCCTCATGACAGTTATACTGATTTTCTATATCATGCCCACTGATTCCCTCCGCCGAGACCTCGAAGTCACTCTTAAAACGAAACTAGACGGTGAAGTCCGGTTTGATACCATCAGCCGGTTTCTCTACAGTACCGATGCCAGCAATTATCAGATTGAGCCTGTCGGTGTGGTCATTCCGAGAACAGTTGAGGACGTAGCAAGAACGGTAGAAACCGCTGCCCGGTACAATGTGCCTATACTTCCACGCGGCGGAGGAACGAGCCTTGCCGGTCAAGCCGTGGGTCATGCCTTGGTGATCGACTTTTCTAAGTATTTGAATGAGGTGCTGGAATTAAACCCGGAGACTGGCACAGTTCGAGTACAACCCGGTATATACCTGGAACAACTTAATCGATATCTGAAACGACACAACCTTATGTTTGGCCCGGACCCGGCAACCGCCAGAGTGGCAACTATGGGCGGTGTGATAGGAAATAACGCCACCGGCACGCACTCAATCCTATATGGAATGGCCGGAGATAATTTAAAAGCCGCTCAGGTTGTTCTCTCGGATAGCAGCACGATAGGGCTAAACGCTATAGACGAGGTTAGCTTTTCTAACAAAGCCAACACAAATTCTGCCGAAGGAAGGCTCTACAAGAATCTTCTTGAATTGCGTAACCGCTATGCCGAAGCCATCAAGAAAGATTTTCCCAAGCACTGGCGGCGGGCTTCTGGCTACAGCCTGCCTTACCTTCTCAAGAGTCCCTTCAACCCAGCTCAACTTCTTGCCAGCTCTGAAGGAACGCTAGCCGTAGCAACAGAGTTCACACTTAATTTGGTTCCTAGGCCCCTTCATACCGGGCTCACGCTTTTACAATTTACCAAACTGGTCTCGGCCATGGAGGCCGTGCCGGTTATCCTCGAAAAAGATCCTTCGGCGATAGAATTGATCGATCGGATGCTCATCAGCCTTACCAGAGAACACCCCGGATATTCCCCAATGCTCTCGTTTGTCGAAGGCGACCCCGAAGCTATCTTGGCCGTAGAGTTCTATGGTCAAACAGAAAGGGAAGTGGAACAAAAGACCCATGACTTGGTTTCTTATCTTAACGGCAGGAACGTCAAATGTTCCAGCGCATACGCCCTTTCTCCGGAATATCAGGCTAATGTATGGGGGGTAAGGAGGGCAGGATTAGGCTTACTGATGAGTAAACGAGACAATTATAAGCCCATTCCCTGCATCGAAGATGTGTCCGTGCCGGTTGAAAATTTATCAAACTATGTAGCTAATATACTTGATGTGATCCACAGGCTGGGAACCAAAGCGGCGTTCTATGGGCACGCCAGCGCCGGATGCCTTCATGTGAGACCGCTCGTCAACCTGAAAGCAACCCAGGGTGTAACGCTCATGAAGGAGCTAACAGAGCAGGCTTTCGAGCTAGCTCTACGGTATGGCGGTGTTATGAGCGGAGAGCACGGAGACGGTTTACAACGAAGCTATCTCAATGAGAAACTCTTCGGCCCTACACTTTATCAAGCAATGCGCGAGTTGAAAACCGCCTTTGACCGGCGCGGACTCCTCAATCCGGGCAAGGTTGTAGATGCTCCGATGCCGGATGAAAACCTGCGATACACCACAAACTACAGAGCAGTAGAAATTAGTACTTACCTGGATTGGTCCAAGGATAAAGGATTCACTCAGGCGGTAGAGATGTGTAACGGTCAAGGTCTCTGCAGGAAAATCGGAGAAGGCATAATGTGCCCATCATACATGGCCACACGCGATGAAATGGACACAACCAGGGGGCGAGCCAATGCGCTTAGGGCGGTTATCTCGGGAAGATTATCTAAAGAAGCATTAGCCAGCGATGAAATGTATAAGGTATATGACCTCTGTCTTGCCTGTAAAGGGTGTAAGAGGGAATGCCCCTCCGGCGTTGACGTAGCCAAGATGAAGACCGAGTTCTTGGCCCATTATCACTCGGCTCGCGGACTAACTATCCGCGACCGTATCTTCGGCTATATTCATGAAATAAGCCGCATTTCCTCTCATTCTGCATCGCTGGCCAACTTTATCTTAGATAACTCCCTATCACCCTGGTTACTTTCTCAGATGAATATTCATCCAAATCGTTCATTTCCTCGCTTTGCCGGTGAGACTTTTACTAATTGGTTCTACAATCGCCAGCCAATCAAACCCAGAACTGCTGGTGGAAAAGTAGTCTATTTTCACGACACCTGGACTAGCTTTTATTATCCGGAAGTCGGTCAAGCCGCGGTGAAGCTGCTCGAAGCCGCCGGATTTGAAGTAATATTAGTCCCCAACCGTGCGTGCTGCGGCCGCCCGATGCTCAGTAAAGGGATGGTCGAACCGGCACGCTCCCGTGCACTCAGAAATGTAGAGCTACTCTCTACCTACGCTCGCAAAGGCATACCAATCATCGGTACCGAGCCTAGCTGTATCCTCACCTTTCGGGATGAATACCCGGATTTATTACCTAGAGACTACGATGTCAGAGTTGTGGCGGATAGCTCATTTCTATTGGAAGAGTTTCTCCTCGATTTACATAAAAAAAAGCGGCTCAATATCTCTTGGAAATCCAATAGCCAATCGGTTTTCTTCCACGGACACTGTCATCAGAGGGCATTGATTGGCAGTGAACCCTCATTAGAGCTTCTCCGTCTCTCCGGCTGTTCGGTCAGGGATAGCGGCGCCGGTTGCTGCGGAATGGCCGGAAGCTTCGGCTATGAAAAGGAGCACTACGAAATCTCGAAGAGAATCGGAGAAGATCGCCTCTTCCCAGCTATTAGGCAGACATCTCCAGAAACGGTAATCGCCGTATCCGGTGTTTCCTGCCGCCAGCAGGTCGAGCACTTTGTAGGAAGACGACCCAAGCACATTGCAGAGGTTCTGGTAGGTCAACTCATCGGGAATACTGAATAACCTGGCTCAGTCAATAACAGCTTTTACGAAAACATTATGTCTAAATACTAGAGCAAAGGCGAAGTTATATTCTATCAGTAATGATTCATAACTCTTAGGAGGCAAACGACTATGAGCGTCTTCTAGCTTTTTAATAATTCGGTGAATTTTTCAACGGTCAAACCCGATTGACGGATCAGTTTCCTCAGAAGCCCAGGTTTTAAGGTTTTATGATCCGAAATCGTTAACGGCTGGTGTATTTATGGATTATTCTCGTTGGGCATCCGAATATGACTGCCTTTTTGACGAACAACCTTATAGCCGATTTTTTCAAATACCTTAATTGCTTCTTTGGCAGAGATAATTGGAGTCTTCATATTTCACGGCTATAGAACAATCCTCTGGTCTTTCAATCTTAGAAATAGTTGATTTCATATAGCTACTGTGACACTACCAACCAGTAAATGGGATGTAGCCGGTATGGGCTCACCATGCTTTTTCATATCTTCAAGGCAAAGCTCAATAGCCTCTTTTATATTCTCAAGCGCTTCTTCCAGTGTATCGCCCTGGCTAAAACAACCGGATAAAGACGGGCAAGATACCACATATCCACCTGTTTCATCGGGTTCTATAAGTACCTTAAAATCTATAAGCTTAGGTGATTTCTTTCGTCTTGCCATTATAAAACCTCCCGCTTCAATATACTGATTCATAAAGGTCTAGTGAAATTACTCTTCATCAGGAATAACGCACCGTCAAGACACGGCTTTTATTCTCATATCTGTCCAAAATAGGTTTTAAGGGAAGGGAGCTCCAACAGGTAGAATTGATTTATTTGCAACAACAAAACAACCACCTGAAGGAGGCATCCCGTGAACAAGTATAGCAGTATTTTTGGTCAAATGTTACGAATA
>DATMAT010000050.1 GCA_035559815.1 Thermodesulfobacteriota bacterium | reverse complement strand
GTAAAATCTCTACTTCGTTTATGTCCGTCATGAAATTCCTCCTTCTCCGGGAAGGGTAAAATAAAAAGTAGCTCCTTCTCCTACCTGGCCCTCGGCCCACACCCGGCCGCCGTGCCGGTGGATTATGCGTTTGACCAGGGCGAGTCCCACCCCGGTTCCCTCGAACTCCCCCTGGCTGTGCAGCCTCTGAAATACACCGAATAGCTTATCTACATAATTCATGTCAAACCCCACGCCGTTATCCCTAACGTAATAAAGGTTCTCTATTCCTTCGATGCGCCCTCCAACCTCTATAATTGATTCCTCTTTTTTTCTGCTGAACTTCACGGCATTTGATAAGAGGTTGGCAAAGACCTGCTTGATCATTGCCCTGTCCCCATAGGCTGGAGGCAGTGAGTTAATTTCGAGCTTTAGATTATGGGCTGGATCATTGGGTTTGATCTCCTCGAATATGATTCTAGCCAGTTCACTCATATTAATCTCAGATAATTTCATCTCCTGGCGTCCCAAGCGGGAAAAGGATAGGAGGTCATCGATAAGTTGTCCCATATTTTGTGTATTTTTTCTGATGACCGACAGCAATCGTCTGCCTTCGTCATCAATTTTATCGGAGTAATCCTCGAACAATATACGAGAGAAGCCGTCGATTGCTCGGAGCGGTGCCCGGAGGTCGTGTGAAACTGAATAAGAGAAGGCTTCCAACTCCCGGTTAACCATTTCTAGTTGTCGGGTACGTTCAATAACTCGTTTTTCCAGTTCTTCGTTTATCTTGCGGATTTCCTCCTCCGATTGTCTGAGTGCTTCCGTTTGCTTCGCATTTTTTACCGCTATCTCGATCTGCTTTCTCACAGTTTCTATTAGCCCTAACTCTTCTTCTAAGGCGCCTTTGGTGAAGGAATTTATATTTATGGCGCCTATTGTCTTCTCGTCAAAGTTAATAGGCAAAGACAAATAGCTCTTTATTCCCAACTCTTTTCCGGCAGGGCCTATAAACTCATCTTTATCTGTATCCGAACAATATCTCGGTTTCCCATCCCTTATCGTCTTCCAGGTAAGGCCTTTCGAATATGGAATTCTTCCGGCTCGCTCGAGGTACCAATGTGTTAAGCCTTTGTGCGCCTTAAGAACCGCCTCTTGTCCTTCGACCAGATAGATTCCGATATTATCCGCCTTATCTATATTCACGATCATTGCTTCAACGGCGTTTTCTAGGACATCTTGAAGATCAATGGACTGATGAACACTCTGAGTAACAGTGCGGATTACCGCCTCGTGGCGATTCTTTTTGGATAACAGGACAAGGTTCTCCTTGAGAGCCTCCTCGACGCGGGTGCGCTCGGTGATCTCGGTTTCCAGCTCCGCGGTGCGCTCTCTTACCCGTTTTTCCAGATCTACTTGTGCTTTTTGCAGCGCTTCTTCCGCCACTTTGCGTTCGGTGACGTCGCGAAGTATGCCGCTAAAAAAGGTGCCTTCGTCCGTTTTCCAGCTAGCTAGGGAAAGTTCCACCGGGAATTCGGTCCCGTCCTTTCTTTTCCCCACTAATTCAACCGTTTTCCCAATCACGCGGGCTTCCCCTGTTGAGAGAAACCGCTTGAGTCCGTGTTTGTGGGCATCGTGGAATCTATCGGGCATGAGCAGGGTCAGGGGCTTGCCAATTAATTCACTCCTAGAATAGCCAAAAATAAGTTCTGCTCCCTTGTTAAAGTAGATTACGTTTCCACGGCCATCTGCAGAGATGATTGCATCGTTAGCTGTCTCTGCCACAGCTCGAAACTTTTCCTCACTTGCACGTAACGCCTCTTCGGCTCGCTTGCGCTCTGTTATTTCCTCCTGTAGCTTGCTATTGGCTATGGCTAGTTCTTGCGGACTTGGTATAGCCAGCGCGTCAGGTATGATACGCACCAATAAGATGGCAGTGGTGACGGAGGCTATAGCAGTGACTGATTTCACGATTCCTGATAGCCAGTATGAGGGATTCCACACCGTCCAGACTCCCATGAGATGCGTTGTCCCGCAGGCGACGATGAATATGGCAAATGCCATGAACATCCAATTGAACGGGATATCCCTTCTTTTGTGGACGAAATAGACGATGGTGAATGGAATGGTGAAATAAGAGAGAGCGACAAGTGAGTCGGTGATGACATGAAGCCATACCAGCCCCGGCTTCCACAGGTAACAATGGCCATGAGGTATGAACTTATCTGAGCTAAGGATGCTAGCTAATATCTCATTCATTTCCACCCCTCCTTATTCAGATTCAATAAAGAGCCAACCGCCACTGCTAACGGGGTATCAGCCAAAGTGCTTAGTTGTGGTCTGCCGAAGCGACTAATTAATTAGCCCCAATATCGAGTTTGACTTTAAAAAGTAAATTCAGTAAGTCCTATCTTCAACCGTTAACCCGTTGTCTATGATTTCGTCTTTGACTAAAGATTAAGTTTTATGAGAAGCATTCCTCATCATGTCTGATGGGAGTTAAAACTGTATCAATTGCCGATTAAGCTAGGAGCCAAGTGAAATTTCCAGGATACGGATTAAGTGGCTTCTTAGATTCTATATCCTCCAACTTCTTTTTTCTAAATATATGTTCAGTCACATGAAAAAGTCAATATAACATCCAAAAAACATTGTAATATTTCAAGAGAATGGGCCGGATGAAGTGGGCATTGCCCCTATGGATAAAGGTATTCATGCCGCTCAAAAACGGTGCTACTATGTCCGTCTTTTTAATCAAGAATAAACAACATCCATGCGGGAAGTCCTGCGTGAAGCTCAAGAGCGAAAGAGACTCCAATGACCGACATCACAAGACGAATCCTCCGTCTTCCCTGGTCAATATAGACTGACCTTTTTGTTATTTGGATTTGATAAGCAGAAGCAACATCACCAGGGTAGTCTCAGCGTAAACGCTGTGTCGCAATCCAGGAGACATTTGTATCCACGCTCCTTTGCTGGCGTTATATAAATCGTCACCTAGCGTTATGCGTGCCTCCCCCTCGATGATCTGGATATTAGCGGGCATGGAGGCGGTATGCTCCGAAAGCTCCTGACCTTGGTCGAAAGCAAAAAGTATAGCCTTTAGATGATCGTCGTTATGAAGGGTACGGCTCACAATACCGGCTTTGGGAATTTCGGAAAGTTCTTTATTCAAATCGGCAATATAGGTATAGCCTTTATCCATCTTTTCCTCCGTTTAAAAAGGTTTCAGTCTTAACTGAGCATTACGGCCAAAGCGACTACTGATATTCCGAATAAGGCGTTAAACCGGGCAAGCCATGATACATATCTTCTATAGCTTTCTATCTTCTCGGGATCGTAAATCGAGAGATCAGTTCCGGTCATAATCTTAGTCAATCTGGGACCAAGGAGAAAATCATGGATTGCCCCTAAGATCAGCATAATCAGGACAATCGCTACCTTTATAGTTAGTATCTTCCCAAAATGGGATAGAAAAAGAGAGCCATTTGAGATCGTCTCAAGTGTTACTCCGCGGTTCACGGTGTTTAGAACCCCGGTTATCAATAAGACCGGTATAGCTATCCAGCTTAATATTCGAAACCTTTTAGCGGCACTGGAAAGTACCTCGATGCGTTTTTGAGGAGGTTCCATGTCCCTCAGTACTGGAACCATGACCAGCCCTATAAAGAACATTCCACCGAGCCAGAGGATAGCCGCTAGAACATGGATCAGAACAATCAGGTTATGAGAAAACTGCATGGGGTCTTAATTCCTCTAGCTGTTTCTACTTTGAGAGCAGGTCTTCTATGAATTCTTTAACCACAACGGCGTTATTATGTTCTTCATCTTTGGCACCGTAGACTAAAATGAGATTTTCCCTCTCGGCTATTTCAACGAGTTTTTTAATAGCGTCCCTCTTTTCATCTCTTTTGAGTTCTTCCTTATACCTCTTGCAAAACTCTTTCCATCTTTGAGGGTCATGAGAAAACCATTTTCTAAGTTCGTTGCTTGGAGCGATCTCCTTTAACCACAGGTCAATCTTAATCTCCTCTTTTTTAAGACCCCTCGGCCACAACCTATCCACCAATACCCGTGTCCCATCATCTTTTCTGGCTTTATCATATGCTCTTTTGATTTTAATCATTTGATGTTCCTTCTATCAGGATTTTCGCTTTGCCTTCATATAAAACTGTATGTTGAGTATGCTGGCCAAGACCGATAAAGCCACGGCCAGCGGGCCGACTATTATGTGTAAGTTGGTTCCTCCGCTCTTTCCTTCTATGTTCATAAGACCGGTCCAAAGAGCACCTATTAGAAACAGTACCGCGATAAAGTTCATCGGAGATACTGAGGCGTTTAGAACATGAGAGATTACGGAGAGAGAGACGGAAAAGATCCCTATCCCAATGTGAAAGTCTTCAGGAAATAGCCCAAGATAAACCGCAATCCCGGAAAGGAATGTTCCAACTAGGGCAATCATCGAAGCTAAACTCATAACAGATAATCCTAATCCTTTGGCTTTGCTCATATACCGCTCGTCACTTTAAAATCATGGTTATCCCTTGATGCGGCTGTTTAGCTGGTGCAGGAATTCGTCTATATTTACCGAGTGCATCCTGCATGCCATCTCCAGTGTTATGGTTCTGGCCACCGTTCTCCGAAGTACCGGATTTGTAATGTCCTTAAAACCAAATTTGAGGAATACTTCTTCGAGTTGAGGATAGTAGTTGAGTACTTCTCCGACCTTCATAAACTTTTCAACCCTGTCCGGGCGCCCTGTAGGCAAACTCCTTTCCTTCTGAAGCCTTATCCCTTCGTTTGCCGTTCCCCAGATATCGTAAGCCCATAAAGAGAACCCTATCACCTGAATAAACCCGCTTGATGCTAGAAAAAAACCATTCCAAGCGGCTAAAGAATTGCTCATCACCCCTTGAAAATCACTAAGAATCTGTGACGCCACCCTTACGACATTTCCTACATTAACCAGTATGAAAGGAATTAAAAGAGCGTTCCTCGGTTCTATGCCCGACATTATTGGAGTAACCTTAGCCGCCACACCCATGATCATCAGGCTTATAAAGCCAACGGTAAGGGCATGCCTGTACGCCCCAAAGTAATTATGCGAAAACGCGCCCAGAATGAATTGACTATAAAATGGAAGAATAAGAAGGAGTAAAATCGAGATGACGAGCCAGACGTAGGCAGCTCTTATGAATTTAAGCTCCCGGGTAGGGGCCTTTGCCCTTCCAAGGACTCCGGCATTGATAATCACTCCGACAGATGATACCAAGAGCCCGGTATAAGGAATAAGAATAAAGGGTCTTAGAGACTTTAGACCGTATGAATGAGTGAGAATATTTATGGACAGGGCTAAGAATATAGAGATAAAGAGGGTGTAGAAGGAAAAATCCCCCAAACGTTTGGAAGGCTCTTTAATATTAAAGACAAAGGGTATAAACCTCTGACTCACCCCAAAAATCATCATTGTGATAAAACCGAATAGCTGAACGTCCTGGTAAGGAGCTATAAATCCGGCGACTCTACCGATCAGAAGTGACATATTGCCCTTTAGAGAGGCATCTCCTACCAGGTAGAATGAGAGAGGGTTGAAAATAGCTTGAATCAAAAAGAGCATAAGTGCTGTAAATACGTACTTTTCCCAGAACTGCCTTTTTCCCATTGCCTGGTTCATCGTCTTAACCATAACCAGAAGGAAAATGGAGATACCTATAAGCTCAAGAAAAGACCCGAGAATTCCTAGTACAAAGAATAGCTTAGATGGGAGAAGGGCCCAGGATAATGCGGTGATCAGAATGCTCAAGAGCATGATCCAAAAGGAAAGCATTGCCAGACGCGGATTCCAAAGGGATACAAACTTAAACCTGGGAAAAGCCTGGTAGGCAAAGCCCATGACAAAAAGCCCCACCCACCCAAAAATCTGTAGATGTGCATGTGAAAGAATCACGTGGATTGGAAGCTCGAAGTATGAACGGTTAAATGCAATATAAGCTAGGTTTATCGCTCCAAAAGTCCAGCCAATAAAGCCTAGTATAATGCCGGACTTGAAAAACCTTCTCCAAAGAGCTTCACCTATGCTTTCTCCGGGAACGGTGGCTTCATTTTTAGTTGAATGTGGCCGTCTGGAGGCATTATTTAGTTCGGCTAGGATCATTTGAAGCTCTATTTGATGGGCTCGCGCGAAGAACCCAAGCGTCTCTCTCGGCATAATCCCGCCGCTACAGACTCCGTATTTTTCAAACACCTCTTTTGTAGACGGGTACTGCTCTATAATATCGGCTATTAGCATCTCTTCTTTAATTGAGCCGTTCACCATGCCTTTCCTGTCGACCTTAGCTGTTTAAAAAAATCCCCGGGATGGTTTCCAAAATTAATTATCCTTTTAGCCCCCAGATAGTCCTTAAATATCGATGTGAGTGCTCACGCACTACAATAACAAAAGTATTATGCTTTTAATACTCTCAACGAGGCTTCTATGACTTCTGAAACAACCTGATTATAATCCTTCTTAATAACTCCGATGTCCAGGAACAATATAGCCCTGGTTATCATCCCGGTTATGAGCGCCGCCCCGATGTTTTCATCTATCTTCCTAAACTCTCCTTTCTCTACACCCTCACGAATCAATTCAACAAAAATATCCTTGGGCTTTAACCTAGCCCTCGGAACTCTGCTCAATTCTGTGTGGTGACCTACCATTATATAGTGATAAGCCTTTGCTTCTTCCCTGGCAAAATCAAAAAAGGCTTTGATTAAAGCCTTTAACTTATCCTGGGGGTTGGAGTAATTGCTCGCACCTTCTATGAGTCTATTCCTGAACAAATCCATGTAGTTTAAGAAGAGCTTGAGGGCAAGGTCGTTTTTGCTCTTGAAGTGCTTGTAAATTGTTCCTTCGGCAATACCTGCGCTTCTGGCTAGTTCCTTCGTAGTCGTTCCCTTTATTCCCTTTTTGGTAAAAAGATCGATCGCTGCGTTACTTATCTTGGTTTTAGAATCCATCGTAGCTTTGATAATTGCTCCCATGCAGTGAGCACTCACTCACCAGTATTTTACATCCGTATTCCTCTGGCTGTCAAGGTGTGAGGACTATAAATAATTAAGTCTGTTTTCCTACAGGTCTCACTCGTGACCAAATGTTATATATGTATAGAAACCCGGCCAGCACTTGACTGATGCTACCCAATACGATTAACCAGTTAATTACTTTGAGAGCTATATAGTTGCTGGCGATTTCTCCGGAGAACCGGACTGCCGTTCCCAGGGTTAGAAGCCAATAGACCGCCTCGGCCAGTTTGGGGTTGTAAAGCTTTTGGTCCGTTGTGCGGGGAAACATCCATATAGACACACCCATTATCAGGGATAGCAAGAAGCCGAAAAGAAGGACATGTACATGGGCGGTGATTAACTGTCGTTGGGGCCAGTTGCCCAGTATATGTATGTTTACAATCATGTATAAACCGAGAAGTAATCCCAATATAAAGAAAACAAAACCGGTTTTTATGTACCGTCTGGCTAATTCAAACATTTTTGGTTTTCGTTATTGGTATGTGAATTTTTAACGTTTAAAATAACATGGAGGGTTGGATGTACAAGGGATTGTTCTGAAACTAGAGTGGTATGGGAACATTATTGGCATCCTTCGACACGGCTCAGGATGAGCGGATATACATCCGCTGAGATTGATAAATAAAACACCCGTTCATTCCGAGCTCGGTCGAAGAATGAACTCCTTAAAAATTCTTCTTTTAGTGTTGCCGGATAACCATTCGGTGGCCTCGTTAATCATGAGCTCAGGGTAGGCTCTGATTACTTCGACCGGTTGTAGATTCTGACGAAAGACTCCTCGCAATAATAAGACACTAGGTATCATTGCAAACCGCTTTCTTTTGACGGCGAAGCAATCTCTTATATTTTGGACAAGTTTGCTATTTTTGCCTACCTGAGTCGCTCTCCCATACCTAATTGTAGTGGTTATATTTGCAACAAATTGCTTATCATTGTAACATTAGTGTGCGAATCAAGGACCACTAGAAAAAGCGGGTAATATTGAGAAAAGTCGCATATTCTGTTAATATTGCTAGCTCTTTACAACGTCTTAGGAAAAAACAAATCTCGTTCTTTCGCTTGGCATTAACTTTGCCACAGTGCAAGGGGGAGGAGGTATATCTATGAGTACAAATGAGTCAAAGATATGGGACCAGCTAGACTTAAACAGTGGCACCGATGTGTCTAGTGAGTTAAACGAGTACGAGGATGTGATTAAAAAACTATTCAAGGGGGAGATTCATCCGGAGAGGTTTAGGTCTTACCGGTTGCTGTTTGGGACCTACGGAGTCAGGCACCAGGGTGAAGGTATACACATGCAAAGAATTAAAATCCCGAGTGGTTTCATCACCTCGGAGCAGCTTCGCACCATGGCTGACGTTGTCGAGAAATACGCCGGTTCCGGACACGGGCATCTCACTACGAGACAGGACATTCAGCTTCATTTCGTTAAGCTGGAGCACGTGCCTTCTCTTCTCAGGGAGCTTGCAGAGGTAGGGATAACCACCCGCGAGGCCTGCGGTAACACCGTCAGAAACGTGACCTCGTCCTCCTTATCCGGAATTTGCCCGAATGAGGTTTTTGATACCCTGCCGTATGCGTTATACACGACCAGATACTTTTTAAGACATCCTTTGACTTCCACCCTTCCCCGAAAGTTCAAGATCGCCTTTTCTGAGTGTGAAGATGACCACGCCATGGTGAAGATCCATGACCTTGGCGGGGTTGCCCAGGTGAGAAAGAACGGTAAAGACATATACGGTTTCAAGGTTTACGTTGGCGGAGGCTTGGGTGCCATTCCCTTTTATGCCAAGCCGATAGCTGATTTTGTCCCGGTAGACGAATTCTATCCCCTTGCCGAGGCAATAATCCGGGTCTTTCATGAATACGGCGTTGAAGAAAGGAAGAACAGAAACAAGGCCAGAATCAAGTTCACGGTGGCAAGGTTAGGCTTTGATAAGTTCAAAGAACTGGTGATGAGAGAATTTGAACGGCTTAAAAGATTAAAACCGGTGAGCGAGGAGCTTCAAAGATATGTGGAGAACTTCCCTAAACCGGCCCCTCTTAAGAATGGAAGAGAAGACGGAGAGGAAAACGCCAAACGGCTCAAAAGCCCAATTCATAAACCGGATACCGGAGACGATCTTTATCAACTATTTCTCCAAAAATATACATTCAAGCAAAAACAGGACGGATACGCCGGGGTTTACGTGAAGCCGCCGATAGGTAATCTCAAACCGGACGAGTTCAGGTTTATAGCCGACTTATCCGAGCTTTATGGGGCCGGTTACGTAAGAATAACCCCGCACCAGAAAATCCTCTTACCGTGGGTTGGGGAAGATTTTCTCTACGATGTCCATACCGAACTGAAAAGCCGTGGATTCATAGGTGGCATGAATGAAGCCATGAGGGAGATAGTTTCCTGCCCGGGAGCGTTTTCATGCAAGCTGGCCGTGACCCATCCATACAACCTGGCCGAGTATATAGGCGAAAGGGTTGAGGACTTGGCCGGCATTCGGGTGAATATCTCCGGCTGCCCCAATAGCTGTGGTCAGCACCATGTTGGAGATATAGGATTCTACGGTGCGTCTTCCAAGGTTGGGGGCAAGCTGGCACCCCACTATGTGGTTATGGTGGGGGGCAATCCCTTCAAACAATTGGAAAGATACGGACAGGTTATCGGAAAGGTGCCGGCTAAGAACGCCCATCTCTTTGTAAGGGCGGTTGTGGATTTCTGGAAGGAGAACAAGACCGACGGAGAGGAGTTCTATGAGTTTGTCGACCGCGTGGGCATTGATTCCTTCAGACGGGTCCTGGCCCCGTTTGCAAAGGCCGACCCCAACGACCCGGAGATATACGCAGAGCCCGGAATAGCGGAAGATTTCAAGATGGAGGCCGAGACCAGGGGCGAATGCATGGGAAGCCTGCTCGATATCATGGCCATAAACCTTTTCGATGCCATAAGGAACATATACGAGGCGGAGGATGATATGAAGGAAGGAAATTGGGAGGAGGTCAAGAAGAAGTGCTTAGACTCTATCCCCAAATGCGCCAGGATGTACATATATCTTGACGGGGTTGAATTGGAGAAGGAAGACGAGGTACTGAGCGAATTCACCTCTAGGATAGTTCCGAGAGACTGGCTCTGCCATGATTGGTCTGACGTCAAAGAAAAGTACTTTACCTGGAAGGACTTCCCTGTCTCGAAATTGCTTGCCGAGGAGATTTACAACTACACCAAAGAGCTGGTGAAGGATTGCGATAAAGCATTTGTGAGGTTACAGCCAGATCTCAAGATTCAGGCCTGCTTGAAGTCCGAGGGAGAAGAGGCGCACGTTCCCGGCGAATGAAGTGGCTAATCGCAGATAGCTAGCTTGAACAGATTGTTTGATGGGAAGGATACTAGGGCTCTTTCCTGTTCAACCAGAATCGTGTTGCAGAGTATGGCTTTTAGGCCCCGTCGCTATTTTTGCTTGCTGTAAAAAACTTTAGGCAAAGCCTTAGAAGAAGAAATAATACGGCAGGTCTAAGAAAAATCTTGGTAAGACGCCAGAGGTCGCCAGAGCCCAGGTAGATTACAGATTCCCAAACTCCTACTTTTCCTTTTAATGCAACAAAATCACCCTCCACAACTGCATCCTTTATCAGTACTTCGAAGTCACCAGACGGGCTAGAAACCTTCAATCAATGCCTCCAAGTTAGTTTTTACCTTTTCCCATCTGAATTTTAGCAAATTACATACCAAAAATTTCAGCAGTTCTTGGTCTTCATATTTTGAACTTAATTTGTTCTAGAATGTCAGTTGTCTTATTTTCTTACAAAATTTAGGGTTAGTGCTCGCTTTTAAAACCCCGGTGGCTTTACGATATTTCAAGCGTTTAGACCATTGGCATAGAGTTTGCTGAGCTTTCCGGCGGAGCACTAACCCGCTTCAGCAACATCGGTAATTTGATTGGTGAAGCGAAATGCTAGTGAACTCAATCAACCGATCAGCAGGGTTGTAATGAGATGTCAAAGTAACATATGAGACATACTAGATTTTGGGCAACCTTAATACTGAGCTCACTGACCATAGTGCTGTTTACTTTCCTACTATGGGAACTCATGGAGAATAGTCTTTTTGAGGATCTTGATTATAAGACACTTCACTATTTGTATATTACCCGTGGAATAACGGTTTCCCTTCTTCTTGCCTGCTGGGCAGCTTGGTTTGTATGGAAAGAAAAACTCAAGCACCAGGAACGGCTCGATAAGATTATCAACAACTCCACCGATGCGATTCTGGTATACGATGAAACCGGTCAGATAACTGCGTTCAACAAGACGGCGGAGAGCCTATTTTGCGACAATAGGAAGAGGGTTAAAACCGTTTGGGATATTGTACCCTACGAGAAAAGGGTTGATTTCTCCAAAAGGCTTGAAAATGTGAAAAATGGGGAAAAGGTTATAAACTACGAGACGGAGAGGCTATTCAAGGACGGTAAAAAATTTCCGGTAAGCATAGGGCTTATATATGTCAAGGAGGATGGGAGATTTGTTGAAACCATAAGAGATATAAGAGAAAGCCTGATACTGAGAAATAAAATAATAGACCTGGAGAAAGCCCAGATCTTTGGGAAGATGGCTGAGGGAATCGCACATCACCTGGGGACTCCCCTTGCCTCCATGCTACTTAGAGTTCAAATGCTTAAAGAAGATATGCCTGAACACGCGGACTGTTCAAACTGTTTAGAGAAACTCGATTTAATTGAAAGACAGATTTTTTATGGCCAAAAGGTAATTCAGAAACTTCTCCGGTTTGTAAGGAGATCCGTAGACGAAAAACAACCGGAAATAGTTTCTCATCTTCTGGAGGATGGAATAGAGATAATGAAACCCATTCTTAAAAAACAAGGCATCGAGCTTGAATTACGCCTAGAAGATGAAGACCTGAAGATTTTGGCGGATAAGGATCTCCTCGCGCTTGTGTTTGCGGATACGATGATGAATTCTGTGGATGCAATGCCTCAAGGTGGAAAGCTTTCCATATTTGTTTCTAGGAAGAGTCCTGAGCGCCGGGTAGAAATAAAAATGGCTGACACAGGGGTGGGGATTCCAAGGGATGTACTTCCTCTTATTTTTGAGCCTTTTTTTACGACAAAGCCCGCTGGAAAGGGTACAGGGTTAGGTCTTTCGTTAGCTAAGAGAATTATCAAAGACCATGGCGGGGAGATTGGTGTTGAAAGTATAGAAGGGCAGGGGACAACTATTTTGATAAGGCTTCCAATTTATGAGCAAGGGCAGTCGGGCGGGGAAAAAAGGGTGGACCTTTGACCATAATTTAGTTATATCAATCTATTTTCAAAGGTTAAAAAGTCGAATCGGGAATAAACTCTAATGGATTATAAACCTAGGAGGATGTCTCAAGAATGGCGGAAGAGTTTCTTAAGTCTCTGGAGATGAAGCTGCTAGACAATGAAGAGTCCCTGAGCTTTGACCAGTCACTGAGGATTGCTCGTCTGAAAGAGCGGTACTGGCCTAGTCTCATTAACCTTTCCGGCAAGGTTAAAGATAAATATAGTAAAAAAGGTGTGTATATTTGCAGTATTATGAGTGCCAAGACCGGTGGCTGCTCGGAAAATTGCTCTTTTTGTGCGCAGTCCGCCCACAATAAAACGCCGATTCCCGCGCATGGAATGATTGAACCTCAAGCTTTGCTAAAATCGGCAAAAGAGGCGGAGGGTTCCGGAGCCTCGGAATTCTGCATCGTAACAAGCGGCAGGAGCCCGGACAAAAAGACTTTTAGGAAGGTTCTAGACGCTGTCCGTCTGATACGTGTCCATACTAATCTTAGTATCGGATGTTCTCTCGGTATTCTGACCGAAGAGCAAGCCAGGGGCCTTTCTGAAGCAGGGGTAAACCGCTATAACCATAACCTTGAGACCTCGCGTAGCTTTTTCCCCTATATCTGCTCCACCCACTCATATGAAGACCGGCTCAGAACTGCTTATCTAGTCAAGGAAAACGGAATGGAGTTGTGCTGCGGAGGAATCTTTGGGATGGGAGAATCTCCGGAGCAAAGGGTTGAATTGGCTTTCGAGCTTAATGAGCTCAATCCACATTTGATTCCTATAAACTTTCTTAACCCGCGCCCGGGTACGGTTTTATCCGGCCGATCACTGCTAAAACCTTTTGAGGCAGTAAAGATAATATCGTTGTTTAGGCTCATCCTACCCCGAAGCATTCTTATATGCGCTGGAGGCAGACAGGTTGTGCTGAGAAACCTCCAGTCCCTGGCTTTGCTTGCCGGGGCAAATGCCATTATAACCGGAAACTACCTTACCACACCGGGATGTTCGCCTAATGAAGACCTTCAGATGATTCGGGATTTGGGATTACCCATATTGGACCACGATTAACTGATCAAATATGAATTTAGTGGCTTCTTCACAAGAAAAAGGGTATGCGCACAAGAACGGCAAAAACTATATCCGTATCTCCACCTTATAGCCAAAAGCTACCTCGTTATCAATGAGCCTAATTCTTTCCGGGATGACTTTAAAGAATCGAACCCCTGCCATCCTGAAGGTGGGATTTCCATCTCTGCAAATAAACTTTACAAAAGGGTGTTTTTTTGAGTAGGACTTGATTGCCGCCGGTAATTCCTCCTCGGAGACTTTGTAGGCCTTTCCATTTATTTGTAGTCCTTTGATCATCCTCCATTCAGAATAGTCTTTGTTGATGGTGATAGCTACATTGGGGTTCTGGGAGAAATTCATGGAGTGGTCGGAGTGCGGATTGGAGAGAAAATAGATGGTGAATCCATCATTTGCGTAGAATAAGGATGCCGCAAAAGGGTTATTTCCCCTTGACGTCGCCAGGCTCATGGTATTGTGGTTATCCAGAAATTGCAGAATGGTTTCTTTGATTCGGTCATGCATTTTTAGCCATTCTCTTTTTCTGGCAAGAGAAACAATAACCGTAGAGTTCAACCTTGTGATTTGTGATCATGAAGTCGTTCTGCCTGGCCACTTCCCTTGTATAATGCTCGATTTTCCGGTTCTCGAACTCGGTGATTTTTCCACATGCGATGCAGATAAGATGGTCATGGTGTTCTCCCTCAAACTTAACCGGTTCGTATCTAGTCCTTCCGTCTCCAAAATTCCTTTCGAAGGCCAGGTTACAATCCTTGAAGAGCTTTAATGTTCGGTAAATAGTGGCATAGCCGATTTTGGGGGAACGTCTTTTAACCCTTTCATAGAGTTCCTCAACCGTCACGTGATGGCCGGGATAACTGAAGAATTCGTTAAAGATAATACACCTCTGCTTAGTAGACTTAAGGTGCTTTTTGACAATATATTCTTCTAAAGCCTTTTTTCTTTTATCTGGGAGTTTCAAGTTACATTAAAAGGCTAGCAAAGGTCGTGCCACGATTAACCTAGAAGCTTCTCTAGAATTATCTGCATCTCTTGAATAAGAAGAGGTGTCAGATTGTAAGAATATCTTACAGAAATTATGCGTCTCTCTTGCACTTAGATTTTTTAGAAAGTGGCGAATTGAATTAGGAAGTAACGCTCGCAGACAAGAAGTCTAGTATTATTGCTTATTTGTTCTGTAATGGCTCTATAGTGAATTGAGAAATATGGTCATGGCACCTAACTTGCTTGGTTATTTGGGCTGAATAAATAACCTCTACAAATAGAATGAAAAAAGAAAACCAGTTTGATTTCTCTCTTTCTCCGTTCATCGTAATCTGGGAGGTAACTCAGGCGTGCGACCTGGCCTGCATACACTGCCGGGCAAAAGCAAGACCCTGGCGGGACCCAGGAGAGCTTACCACCGAAGAGGGTTATTCTCTTATAGATGAAATAAAAAAATTTGGCGGGGTCTGGGGTAGCGATCAAGAGGGAGGCCTTAGGAACCGCTCCCCTCTTTTAGTATTCACCGGTGGCGACCCGGTAAAGAGAGAAGACCTATACGACCTCATCAGATATGGTGTGAGTAGGGGACTTAGAACCACTGTGTCTCCCAGCGTGACCCCTCTTTTGACGAAGGAGGCCATACGTAAATTTAAAGAGTCGGGAATATCAAGGATGGCCATCAGCCTCGACGGTGCGGAACCGGATATTCATGATTCCTTCAGAGGAGTGAATGGCAGTTATGAATGGACGTTGAGGGCTATAAGAGATTGTGTGGAAGAGAAGATTCCCATACAGATAAATACCACCGTAACGAGATACAATTTTGAGAACCTGGAGGAAATCGCATACCTGATCAGGAACTTTGAGAATGTTGTTCTCTGGAGTGTGTTTTTCCTTGTACCCACGGGCAGGGGCAAGAAAGATGACCAAATCTCTCCTGAGGAATACGAGGCGGCCTTTCATGATATGTATGAGCTGTCAAAAACTATGCCTTACGACATAAAATCCACCGAAGCTCCCCATTACAGAAGGCTTTTCATTCAAAGAGCGCTCGAGGAATCGAGAAGGGGAGAGCAGCCGGTTGTCCGGGACAGGGTGAAAGTCAGATGGTCTGATACCATAGGCAGGGCTTCGAGGGGAATAAACGATGGGAACGGGTTTGTGTTTATATCCCACACCGGTGAGGTTTACCCGAGCGGATTCCTGCCTATATCCGCCGGTAATGTAAAACAAAAGAGTCTCGTAGACATTTATAGAAACTCTCCTCTCTTCAGGGAACTCAGGGATTATTCAAAGCTCAAGGGGAAATGCGGCGTATGTGAGTTCAGAAAAATCTGTGGGGGGTCGAGGGCAAGAGCGTTTGCCATGACCGGTGATTACATGGAATCTGAGCCAAATTGTGTTTATATACCTAAAAATTCTAAGACTGACTACTCCTAGGGAGTTCAAAATGATGAATCAAAAATTAGACCGAGCTTCTCATCATTTAATAAATATCGTTGAGGAGGCTTATATATGGGAATAGTGACTATGGTGCTAAACGATGCCCCTTATGGAATTGAAAAGGCTTGGAACGCATTAAGATTGGCTGGTGCTCTTTTGGTTTCTGAAGAAAAGGTCAACATCTTTCTTCTAGGTGATGCAGTCGTTTCAGCTAAATCAGGTCAGGAAACACCTAAAGGATATTACAACTTAGCAGAAATGATAAAGGATGTTTTATCTAAAGGGGGCATAGTTAAGGCGTGCAGAACCTGCATCAAAGCAAGGGGAATCAAAGCTGAGGAACTAGTAGAAGGGGTTCAAGTGGGTAGGATGCTAGAGTTGGCTAATTGGGTTAAGGAAAGTGATAAGGTTTTGACCTTTTAGGCAGGCTTTGGCATTTCCTAGAATTGAGTAACAGCCATTTGCCCCGTTTAATTTGACATCCATTTTTTCCCCACTTTGTTTGCTTTCTAAATAATATTTAACCTGTCGTTAGAATCTCTTATAATAAGAGATGGATAAAGGAGATTCAAATAGGGGAGGGTAGAGTAATGAAGGCGGGCATCTTTTTTACGGGTACTGGGCCGATTCTCATTTTAACCAGTTACGATTCTATCTCTGATCCCAAACTAATCGAGAAACTAACTGCAAAGGGAATAAAGAAGTTCATTGCCTATGAAGTTCCGGTTGAAGAGGTAAAAAAGAGATACGGAACTCACTTCGACGTAATCATGGGCGACCTGTACCAGACAGATGATCTTCGGGTTCTGGATTACGATGGCCATCATGTATTCCATAATTTTTCTCTCAAGGAACTCGGCCAACCCATTTATCACGAGGCTTAGAAGAGATTTGATTTTTTTTGATTCTGAGTCCGGGTTCTTTTCTTGTATTCGTAGTAAAGGACCGGAACCATTGTCCTTGAGAGGAGCGTTGCGGCAACCTCTCCGGCCATCAGGGAAATGGCCATGCCCTGAAATATAGGATCAAAAAGGATAACCGACGAGCCCACTACGACCGCCGAAGCGGTGAGAAGCATGGGCCTAAACCTTATTACTCCGGCCTGAACGATAGCTTCTTTAAGAGGCTTGCCTTCGGAGAGTTTTAGTTCTATAAAGTCAACCAGTATGATTGAATTTCTAACCACTATGCCTGCTCCGGCTATAAATCCAATCATGGATGTTGCCGTGAAGAATGCCCCCATTAAGGCATGTCCGGGGAGAATTCCAATGAGTGAAAGCGGGATAGGAGCCATGATCACCAGGGGGATTATGAACGACCTGAACCATCCCACTACCATTACGTAGATTAAAACCAGCACTCCGACAAAAGCGATCCCCAGGTCTCTAAATACCTCATAGGTGATGTGCCACTCCCCGTCCCACTTCATTGAATACTCGTACTCGAGTTTAGGCTGGTCCTTAAAATACTGTCTTAATTCGTAACCCTCGGGCAATTTGAGCTCTTTTATCTTCTCCTTCATTTTCAGTATGGCGTATACCGGGCTTTCCTCTTTCCCGGCTACATCACCAATTACGTAAACAGCACGCTTTAGATTCTTTCCATAAATGGTCTTGTCCTCCGTAGTCTCTCTAACCTTCACCAGTTCGGACAGATTCACCGAATTGCCGTTTGAAGACATAATCGTTACTTCCTTGAGGTTGTCTATGCCCGCTCTCTCCGAGATGGGCGCTCTCAAAAAAAGCTCTACCGGTTCCTTCTCCTTTTCCATATGCACAAGTCCTACGGTCATACCGGCCAATACCATTCGAAGACTCTTTGAGACGGAATCGGTGCTTATGTCACTGTAAGCCGCCTTTTCCTTATCAACATCCAATACTATTTTCTTCTGGTCGTCTTCGACATACCAGTCGACATCGACGACCCCGTCTGTGCTCTCGAATATCTTCATTACTTCTTTGGCTATCTCAACCTGCCTATTAAGGTCGGGGCCGTATATCTCGGCAACGAGTGTGCTGAGTACGGGAGGTCCCGGTGGGATTTCTACCACTTTTATCCGGGCATTATACTTGTCGCCAATCTCCTTGATTCCAGGCCTTATTCTTTTTGCAATATCATGACTCTGAGCACTTCTTTCTCCTTTAGGAACAAAATTCACCTGAATGTCCGAGACATTGCTTCCTTCCCTCAAAAAATAATGTCTGACTAGACCGTTGAAGTTAAATGGAGCGGCGGTACCGATATACAATTGGTAATTTGCAACTTCCGGGACGGTCTTCAGATATTCCCCAATGGCCCTGGATAAGGCTGCAGTTTCCTCGAGAGTAACTCCTTCCGGCATATCAATAATAACCTGAAGTTCGCTCTTGTTATCAAAGGGAAGCATTTTCACCGTAACTACTTTTAGGATTATCAGTAGAAACGAGCCCAAAAGAAGGAGAATGACCAGTCCGTAGAGCTTAATTCTCTTTCTTCCGCTCTCCAGGAGACCTCGAAGGTTACGCTCATATACACGGTTAAGAGCACCTAATATTTTGCTCTCTTCCTTCTCACTATTCCCAAGATTCTTTACGCCTCCAAGCACTATATAGCTAAGCCAAGGGCTGATGATGAAGGCGATGAAAAGAGATATCAGCATCGCCGCCGATGCCCCTACTGGAATAGGACGCATGTAAGGTCCCATAAGGCCTGAGACAAACGCCATAGGAAGTAGGGCGGCTATCACGGTGAATGTTGCAAGTATGGTTGGGTTTCCCACTTCATCCACCGCTAGCACTGCGGTCTCAGGGTCAACCTTACCCATCCTGAAATGGCGATGTATATTCTCGACCACGACGATGGCATCGTCGACCAGGATCCCTATCGAGAAAATAAGGGCAAATAGGGTGACTCGATTCAGCGTATAGCCGTACATATAGGTTACAAAAATTGTGAGTGCCAGGGTTACCGGCACGGCTACGGCGATCACTATGGATTCCCTCCATCCAAGGGCAAACGCTACGAGAAGGGTTACCGAGATTGCGGCGATGAGCATGTGTTTTAGAAGCTCATCCGACTTTTCCTTTGCCGTGTCACCGTAGTTTCTGGTCGTTTCTATCTCTACACCGGCGGGGATAATATTTTCACCGAGGGATTCGATCTTTTCCTCCATTCTTTCGGCGATATGGGTGGCGTTTGTTCCTTTCTTCTTTGATATGGAGATGGTTACCGCTTCGTAGAGCCCTACCGGTTGTTTTTTAGAAGCGGGGCCAAAACCCATAAATACGTAGTTTGACGGCTCTTCCGGTGCATCTTCTATATGAGACACGTCCCTAAGATAAATGGGTTTTCCATTCTGTATGCCAACCACCACGTTTCCCACTTCCTCAGAGTCCCTGAGGAATCCCCCTGTTTTTACGATGAATTCCTGGTTGCTTGAAGAGAAAGCTCCGGATGGCAGCACAGAATTGGCTTTTGCCAGGGTATCGGCGATATGAAGCGGGGAAATATTGTATGCCCGCAGACGCTGTGGTTCCAAGTCTATTTTTACCTGTCTTCTCTGCCCCCCAATTATTTGGAATTCGGATACATCCTTGTCTTTTTTGAGTTCTTCTGCCACTTCAAATGCGATTCTTCTTAGTTCGTAGCCGCCGTATATCTCGCTCCAGAGGGTGTAAGTAAGTATGGGAACGTCGTCTATGGATTTGGGTTTTACCAGCGGCTCTGACACGCCTGGGGGTATCTTGTCAAAATTGGACATGAGCTTGTTATAAAGCTTGACGATGCTGTCCTCCATGTTTTCGCCCACGTAGAACCTAACGATTGCTATGCTCATACCGGGCCTTGACATCGTATATATGTACTCGACCCCCTTTATCTCCCAGAGGAGTTTCCCCATAGGCTTTGTAACCCGTTCCTCTACCTCCTTAGCAGAGGCCCCGGGATAAGAGACGAAAACGTCTATCATCGGGACTATTATCTGAGGCTCCTCCTCACGAGGGGTCGCTATCACCGCAAATAATCCGATTATGAGGGAGGTAATTACTATTAGTGGAGTAAGCTTGGATTTTATGAAAGTGTTGGCTATTCGGCCGGCTATTCCCATTTTCTCAAGGTCAATTAACGTTTGACCACTCCGCCGTCTATAACTCTCTCTATTCCGTCAACTACTATTCTTTCTCTGCCTTTCAAACCGGAGAGCACTTCCACATTTTCTCCGTACACTTTTCCTGTTCTTACCAGCCGGTAAGTTATAACGCCGTTATGGTCAACCGCATAAACGCCGATGAGTTGGCCCTTTTCCACGATCGCTGTCCTGGGGACAATTATCGTTTCTTTCTCTCCCTTGGGTAATAGAGCCCTTCCGTAAAGACCGGTTTTTAAGGACGGGTCCTCGATCTCGACTTTCACCAGAAAAGTGCGGGAAAGGGGATCAACCGATGGCACAATTTCATATATTCGCCCGCTCATTTCCTTGCCTATCGAATCTATTTTTACTTCTACGGGCAAGCCTATCTTTAGCTTTTCGGACAAACTCTCATCGACGTTGAGTTCTAACTTGAAGGATGAATTGTCTTCGACGGTAAAAAGCGGAATGCCGGCAACGGCCATACTCCCGACTTCCACCTTTTTCTCTGTGACCACCCCGGAGACTGGTGCCTTAATTTTTGTGAATTCATGACTAACCTTGGCTTCGGAAAGAGAGGCTTCCGCTGCACTGGCCATGGCTAGGGCGCGTTCATATTCGATATCGGCTATTTTTTTCCTGGTATCAATCTCATCCATCTCCTGCTTGGATATGGCCATTTCATCATAAAGGCCTTTATATCTTTCGTGTGTTATTCCCATCAGGGATTTATTCTGTTTTGCCGCCTCCAGTGCCTTTGTCGCTTCCCTGTACCGTTCCTCTGCCGCTCTTACCTTCTGTATTATGTCTTTATCATCTATGGTTAATAGCAAATCTCCCTCATTGACGCTGTCTCCTTCCCTCACTTTAATTGATGTTACTGTCCCCATAACCCTGCTCGAAACCGAGCTTATGGTTTTTGCTTTTACGGTGCCAGAGGTTTCATAGTATTCTGACACCGACGATGGATGAATTTCGATAACCGTCACTCCGTCAACTACCGGTCTTTCAATATCTGCCCTTCCCGGCTCAGCCTTATCTTTGCATCCGAAGGAGATTAATGCCAATGCCAAAATTAGCGCTAGTTTTTTCATGCTGTCTCCATCTAAAAAACTAATCCTCAATTTCGAGGTCCTGGAGTATTGCTCCGCTGGTGAAGCTCAATCTGGCTGTAGCAAGATGATACTCGTTCTTACTTGCCGTAAAATTTGCCCTTGCCCTGTCCAGGTTTAGCTGGGCGTCGAGAAGGTCAACGAGCGGAGATAAGGAATTCTCGTATCTTCTTTTTACCAGCCTCCTTCCTTCTTCAGCCGTTTTTAAAGCGGATTCGGCGAGCTCGACTTTCTTTTTCGCTTCTTCAACTGCCAGATAAGCCTCGTACACGTAAAAGGAGACGGTTTTTTTGAGGCCGTCCAATTGCTCCCCTATCACGGCAGCCTGGTGCTTTGCTTTAGCTCTTTCGTATTCTCTCCTGGCCCCATCAAATAAGTTCCACCTGAGAAAAGCCATTATATACCAGCTATTGCCTTCTCCTCCGAAGGGCACGTCGGGGTCATTTAACTGATATGAGCCTCCCACTCCAACAGTAGGAAGATAGGTAGACTCGGCAATCCTCATGTCCGTCTTGGCGTTTTCATGCCTCAATTGGAGAGAACTGATATCCTTTCTGTCTAAGGATTTCTCTTGGTAGTAATCAATATCTCTTAGTGGGATTTCCGGGATGCTGGTCTCGACATCGACTGATTCAGACATCCCCAGAAGAAGCCCCAACTCCCTCTTAGCAACGCTTAGGTCTTTGCCTGCACTTACCAACTCCTGCTCGGCCTCGGTCACTGCGGTGGAGGCTCTCAGGGTGTCGGAATAGAGTCCCAACCCTTTCTCAAACCTTACTTTAGCTATTCTTGAATGCTCCTTTGCGTCTTCGAGTGCTTTTTCAGCGACTTCCACGAATTCCTTCGCAGTCTGGACAATTATATATGACCGCACCACCCTGAATGCGATCTCTTCTTTCTTCCTGCCGAAGTCTTCATTTTGAGCCAAGAACTCATTTTGGGCTATTTTGGTTCTTAGAATATTTCCTATAGCCAGGACCGGTTGTTCGACTGACAGCGATGTTTCAAAGTCACTAAGCGGGTCTGGATTATTGAGCGAAGAGATTTCAAAATCTGACTGGGTAAATCGCTGTTGATTCAACTTAAACGAGAAAACGCTTGTGGGGTTGTCCGTCCTTACAAATTTTTCTTGAAGGGTTATTTGGGGGAGCAGGGAGCTCCGGGCAATACCTATGTCGCTCTTACCCGCCGAAACGGAGTTTTTAAAAGCCTTTATCTCGTGATTGTTTTCAAGAGCTATTTGTATTGCTTCCTTGAGCGAGAATCGCTGTTCGTCTCCCAGGGTGTTTAAAACAGGAGCAAGTATAAATAGGAGTGCATATGTTATAAACCTGAACATGTAATAACTCCGACCTTACACACTATTACCTGTAATTAAAGCTGACGGCAAACCGGTGTTTTGACAAAAACGCAGTGAGTATTAGGTTTCCCGGTTACCTGTTTTATTGCCTGGCAATTTGTTGCTTTTCTCTTAGCAATTCATCTTGCGGCAAGCAGCGCTTTAGACCTAATCTTTCCAGTAACCACATCATCGGACACCAGTTGGTAACCCCCGATTGCAGCAGATTCAATCCGACAAATGCAGTAAACAATAACCAGTATGGGCTATGTAAAACCGCTAAAAGTACACTCAATAGAACAAATGTCCCGGCAATTAGTCTAAGTACCTTTTCCACGGTCACCTGATGGTCACCTCCTTTTTAATCAACCTCACGATGTATGCTTTTTCTTCGGCATTTCAATTACACGTTCCAGCCTTGATCTTAGAGCTTTAGGCGACATAAACCAACTATAATGTCAAGTATTATTCCTCCTTTAAACAGTACAAGCGTAGGAACACCGCTTATTTCATATCGTACTGCAAGCGGGTACTCTTTTTCTACATCCACCCTCCCAAACTTAATGCGCCCTTCAAACTCTTTTGCCAGTTCATCAAGTATAGGAAAGAGTATCTTACAAGGCATACACCATGTGGCATAAAAATCCACTAAAACCGGCTTTTCAGAAGCGATTACTTCATTATTAAAGTCTTCAGTCGTTAGTTGGATGACATTACCCATCTTAATACCCTCATTCTATAGGTTTTCTAGGGCATTTTGTATTCTTTTTTTAACCTCTTTTGCGATTTCTTCTATATCGGGATTACCAACCAGCTTTAAAGCTGCTTCTGGGTTCATTGCTGTTACTAGTACCTTTCCATCCTCTTTTTCGTAAACCAGGACATTGCAGGGAAGAAGCGTGCCCAATTCAGGCTCTATATCAATCGCCCTATGAGCAAAATGAGGATTGCAGGCACCCAGAATCTTATAAGGTTTCCTCTCGAGTCCCAACTTTTCTTTAAGCACCTTCTTTGCATCGATCTCGGTGAGAATACCAAAGCCCTGTTCCTTTAGGGTCTCGGTTACTTTCTTTACGGCTTCATCAAAGCTCAGGTTGGTTTCTCCACCAAAGGAGTATTTACTTAACTCTGTTACTTCCATTTCTACTTTGTCCTCCTTTTCGCTTTCTCTATAAATAAATGCAAAACTGCATAGATAGGTTACTATAAAACACACATAGACAAACTTTTTGCCTTTTGGAGTCTTAGGGAACTTCCAGTAACAAAAGGATGCTTAATTAATTGTAATCATAGCATTAACATGCTCTAGAATACCTACAATTACAAGGTTTATTCCGGGTACGGGAGTTGGAATGCTACTCCCGACCTCTAAGTTGTTGCAATTCATCGGCTGTCCAGGGAGTGGTACGGTCGGCAGTTCCTTTGCGAACTTCGTTTACCATGTTTGGCGTAATTTCCCCAGCGTTATTTCCCCAGCTTCTTCGAACGTGGGTGAGGACGGCAGCGATCTCTTCGTTTGAAAGCTTGGAGCCCCATTCAGGCATGACGTTGTTGTAGGTCGTGCCCTTTACCTCTATAGGTCCCTGAAGGCCGTGAAGCACAATCCTTATCGGGGTCTCCGGGTCATTTATTACCCATTCGGAACCGACCAGTGGTGGGAATGCGCCTGGGAGTCCCTGTCCGTTTGCCTGGTGGCAGG